>CAYMSC010000585.1:0-3755 GCA_964392805.1 uncultured Saprospiraceae bacterium | reverse complement strand
AGCATAATTCTATCCACCATTCCTATCTCTAGCACTTTATGCAGCTCTACAAGGTTTCGCACCTCTACGGTAATGGGTAATTTAAAATTATTTTTTTCAAAGTACACATTGGCTGCTTTAATCGCTTCTTGAATTCCACCACAAGCATCAATATGATTGTCCTTAATCATAATTCTATCGTACAAACCGTACCGATAGTTTGAACAACCACCTACTTTTACTGCCCATTTTTCCAAGAATCGCAATAAAGGAGTTGTTTTTCGAGTATCGAGAATGGTTACGGGTAAATCTTCTACTTCAAACTTGAATCTGTTCGACATTGTAGCAATACCGCTCATTCGCTGCATAGTATTCAACACTAATCGCTCTGCTTTTAAAAGGGCTTGCGAATTACACTCCACCTCAAAAGCTATTTCACCATAACGAATAGCATCGCCATCTTTTTTAAATAATTCCACCGTAGCAGTTGGGTCAACTCGCTTAAAAATGCGCTGCGCCAATTCTATCCCAGCAATAACACCATCATCTTTAACTAATAATTTTGCTTTGGTTCTAGCTGCTGCAGGAATGCAGGCAAGGGAAGTGTGGTCTCCATCTTGAACATCTTCTTCGAGTGCTCGGTCAATGAAATCATTGATGTAATCGTCAGTTATAAGTCCACCAGTCATTTTGTAGTCTTTAGAGTGTTTCTAGGCTTAGTCAACTATTAGCCTCGATATAATTACTTTTTTAAAAATTCGGACGAAGATAAGAAAATTAGGCGTTAAATGCTCGGTTTTGAAGGGGAATCCACTTATAGGTAGCTAAAAATAGGTGCTCATTTTTCTCTTAAAAAAGAAGCCCTATTCTCAAAGTAATACTTTTAATGACGGCTTTAGAATCTTCATTCGTCATTTCCATTCCACTTATTTTCACCGCATCATTGTCTGTTATATCCGTAAATCCTTGTCGATAAATCAAACCAGCTACTAAAGCCATACTTTCAGACAAAGAATATTGGACACCGCCACCCAATCCCCAAGTGAGATTAAATAAATTGACATCTTCTGCAATATTTTCTCTTTCTCGGTCTAAAGAAGCCGTTCCTAAAACATCTCCTCTAGCTTGCAATTTAAAGCCTAAAGAAAAAAGAGGAATCTCCGCAAAATAACGTAAATAGCCAAATTCTCTAGTCCGTAGCTTTAAGCCAAAAGGAATTTCTAGATATTGAATATGATATTTTAAATTGACCCCATCGGGTAAATCATTCAAAGATAAGTCACTTAATTCCGATTTTGGCCAAAAATTACCCCCTTCTACATGCCGCAAAGTTCCACCTTGATTAAAGGCAAAATTTAACCCACTAACAATGGCGTAATTTTCTCGAAAATAATACTCACTCACTACGCCTAATTTCAAACCTACGTTGGTTCCATTCCCATTAATTAAATTATCATCCGTTGATAACCAACTCAGGGTAGGACTTAATTGCAGCCCCAAACGCAGTTCATTTTCAGCAAATTCTAACTGACTAAAGCTAATATTAGCCATCAGCAAAAAAAAGGTAATAACAGGGACAATTTTTTTCATCTTATAAAAGTTGAGTCTATGACTTTTTTAAAACCAAAAGTTCCGGTAATTATCGGAATGGTTTTACAGAAACGCACAAAAGCACTATTTTATGTTCTTAAAAAATAATTTTTCTGCGCTAAATTTTGACAAAAAGATAGCTTTCTTATTCAATTTTATAATTGAATGCTTTTGCAATAGGTTTTTATCCCATTACAAATGCTCTTCTTCTCTTTTACAGTTCACAAACAGCGTTTGTTCATATTTAAAAAACAAAGCAGCTATTTTTTCGCCATTCACAATCTTATTATTATTTTGTTTAATGTGTTTTTCCAGTTGTTTGGGGGACAAAGATAAGAACATTCCTGATGTTAGTGAGGTGCAAGTGGCCGTAAAAGTAAATCGTTTTGACCAAGACCTCTTTAAAATTGATACCAATCAAGTAGCTATTGGTATTGAAAAACTTGAGGAAAAATATCCCGATTTTACAGACTTTTATTTGACTAGAGCTTTGCAAATAAAAAAACCTTGGGATACCACAGGGGCTTACAGAGAATATACTAAAGGGTTTCTAACCTACCCTTTCGTTCGAGATTTACATCATAAAGTAGATTCTGTGTATGATAATTTTAGTAGTGTCTCGAAGGAGTTAGAAAAAGGACTAAAATTTTATAAATACTATTTTCCTGAAAAAGAAATTCCTGAATTTTATACCTTCATTTCTGAGTTTTCTTATGGTATTGCCATTCCTCCTAGGGGAAATTCTATAGCCATAGGGTTAGATTTATTCTTGGGAGAAGGTTACAAACCTTATGCTTATCCGCCACTAAGTTTGCCTTCTTATATTATCAGAACGCATGACAAAGCCCATTTGCCTTCTAAGGTTTTCAGAGGTATGATTGAAGATATAGTAGGTCCAATAAAAGGCAATCGGTTTATTGACCATATCATTCAAAACGGTAAAAAATTATATATTCTCGACCAATTGATGCCTCATGAAACGGATAGCATCAAATTAGGCTATACTGCTAAACAAACAGCATGGGTCGATGCTTTTGAATTAGATATTTGGGCCCATTTCTTAAAAGAAGAATTGATGTATTCCGATGATTTACAGGCGTATAAATCATTAATATCAACAGCTCCTAAATCGGCAGGTTTGACAGAAGAATCTCCGGGAGAAGTGGGCAATTGGATGGGTTGGCAAATTGTCAAATCTTATATGAATCGTCATCCTGAAACCACCTTGCAAGAATTAGTTGCTTTGGATGATATGCAGGAAATTTTGAGTAAATCTAGGTATAAACCTAGAAGATAGTGGTAAGTTGTAAATGTTGACTTCTTGCAAATTACCTACTGCTACTCGACCAACTACGTCAGCGGTAAGGAGGCATACCATTCTGCTAAAGATTGCCAACCGGGAATCTCTACTCGATTAAAAATAATGAATTGAATTATAAAATAAAGTCCTAAGATAAGTGGGAATACCCATCGACCTCTTTTCTCTTTTCGTTCTCTAATAATCAACCCTATTAGAATCAAATCCATGATTAGGACGGTCAAGAGATAGGGATTAACCGAAAAATATTTGGGAAGTGCCCAACCTAAAAAACGAACTAAAGCGGGCTCTAAAAAGGGAATAGCAGTAGCAATCATCGCTCTTGCATGAATAGCCCTATCTTTTCGATAAGAAATAGCAATTCCGTAAGCAACTAATAAAACTACAATATCTTTAAAGGTAATAAATAAACCTCTTGCTACATCTCTTGAAAATTCTGTTCGATGATGCGCTAATAATGCCGCCGCAATAATAACCATCGGAAATAAGATATAAGAAATCTTACCTATCAATCGGTGAAGTGATAATTGACCTTTTCGGATTAAAATAGGTTGAGCAATCAAGGCTAAAACCCACAGTAGCATTATCACTGCATGGACATGGATATATTGCGTAAAATTCGCCGTACCATCAACAAATTTAGAAAAATAAGACGGCCAAAAACCAAGAATGGCGACTACTAATAAAGCTATTAAATAAATACCTGACTTATCAAATTGAATCTTCTTTTTCAGTATAGTAGACATTGTATTGGCATTTCGTTAAGAAAAATCGTGCTTAAAGTTAAGTACTTTTTTTGTTGAAAAAAATACTAAAAAATCCTGTCCAAATCATCATTTTGAATTGTTTTTACCAAGCAGAGCTTGGC
>CAYMSC010000584.1:0-3758 GCA_964392805.1 uncultured Saprospiraceae bacterium | reverse complement strand
AGGAATTTCGGTAGCATTGCCGTTGATATTTGGATTATTATCATCACAGTCAATACTAGAGTTAAATCCATCATTGTCAGCATCAAAGAATTGAGCGATACCATCACAATCTTCATCGACATTATTATTCGGGAATTCTGTTGCGCCAGGGAATATAGTTGGATTATTATCATCGCAATCTACATCGCTGGTAAATCCATCGCCGTCATTATCAATAACAGCGACCATTTCACAATTTACTGAAATCGAGCCATCTTGAAATGTTGGTATTACTAGCTGTCCGTCTCTATCAATTACTTCTATAGCAATGGGTGTATCAGAAAAATTAAGCGCAGCATTATTAATAGCTTCATTAGAAGCATCAAAACAAACTTGGAAAATGAGATGGTCATCTGGCAAGGTTACCCCTGTAATGAAAGTATCATCCCAGCCGACTCTTAAAATACCTTCAGTAGTAGTATTAAAATTACTTACATTCAAATCTGGTATACCAAACGATTGTACGGTTGCTATCCCTAAGGTAGCTGCATCCCAAACAATGGAATACTGGAAAGATAAAATATCATTAAACCCTCTTACACGAACATCTGTACATATTTGGGTATTACAATCAACTGTCAGGGAATTTAACTCAAAGCTTAGTTCTGATTGATTAGAGTTATCATTATTATCTTCATCATCCGCGTCGTCGCTATTATCATTGTTAGTGTTATCACAAGATAAACTACCATTTGAGAAACTAGGCGTAATAATGTTACTTTGAACATCTATTACTTCAATGGAGGTAGGAATACCTGAAAAAGTAACGGGTAGATTTTCTATGGGAGTATTAATATTGTCAAAACAAACTTGAAAAATTATTTGGTCATTAGTTGCAGTAACCCCTGCTAAGGAAGAATCATCCCAACCTACTCGTAGTATACCTGGCGTATTCGCATTAAAATTGCCTACGTTTAAATCTGGTAAATTAAAAGCTTGAACATTGGCTTGCCCTAATAAGTCTCCATCCCAGAGGATAGAATATTGATAAGAAATAATGTCGGTAAAATTTTGTACGCTTACGTCCATACATATTTGGTCTGTACAGTCTCCACTAGTTTCTGATAAAAGGAAAGTTAGTTCACCTCCATTGTTACTCATTGTATCGATAGGTGGTGTTACGATTGAACAGGTAACACTAACACTTCCATTTTGCAGTTCAACCTCCGCTAAATTGCTTTCTCCATCTAATACTTCAATAGGTAATGAGTTATCCGAAAATTCAACAGTTGTACTAGCATCTTCATTGCCAATAGCATCAAAACAAATTTGAAATAAAACGGCATCTTCTGCCATTGTTACTCCCGTAACATTAGGGTCTGTCCAACCAGCACGAATAATACCTGCTACTTCTGTATTAAAATTGCCTTCGCCAAGACCCGTTAAGTTAAATTGTTGGACAGTAGCAGTTCCTAACACTGCCTCATTCCAATTTATAGAGTATTGAAAGGATAAAATATCTGTAAATCCTCTTGACGTGACATCTAAACAAACTTGCTCGCCACAACTAACAGTTTCATCAGAAATCGCCAATTGTAAATTACTAGGATTATTTATTACGGTATCAACTGGAGTGGTCATAGTATCAACAGGTGTAATTGTAGTGTCAACGGGAGGCGGATTATCACAACTAATTGTTAATGCACCATCTTGTAATGTAGGACTTAATATATTACCATCAATATCGACCGCCTCAATAGCAATGGGATTACCGGAAAAGGCTACTTCAAAACCACCAGATGCATTTGCATCAACGTCAAAACAGATGTCAAATAAAACTTGGTCGTCTGGGACACTAACACCTTCTAGACTAGCATCATCCCAACCTGCTCTTATAGTTCCTGCTGTTGCAGTATTAAAATTGACCTCAGATAAACCGGGTAAACCAAAATTTTCAATAGTAGCGGTGCCTAATGCAGTTTCATTATAATTGATGGAATATTGGAAAGACAACATGTCATTGAAATCTTCCGTAGTGACAGACAAACAGGTTCGTTCGCCACAATTTCCTATTTCATTACTCATAATAAAAGCTAGAGAGTCGGGCTCATCTTCTGGAATACAAGTAACTAGAATATTTCCTGATTCTAGATTTGGATTCAAATTATTCCCATTCGTAGTAGTGATTAAAATAGGAATAGGTACGCCAACAAATTCTATTTCTGAGCTACCTTCCATATTGTCTGGTACATCAAAACAAACACTATAAATTACCTCGTTATCGGGTAGGGTGATTGGTTGGTTGCCAGGAGAACGAAATTCTGTCCAAAATATGCCAGGTGCAATGAAACCAAACCTAAGATTATTTAAATTTTCTCCTTGAATGGTATGGTCACCTAATAATCGGAAATCCCATGTGGTATTGAGTCTGAAAGTAGTGACATCTACAATACCTTGCACCATAACATCTACACAAACTTGATTACCACAGTTTACGGTATCACTAGAAAAGCTAAAACCTAATGGAAGTGGTGCTGGTGGAGGGGTAGTACTTGTGTCTACAGGTGTGGTAGTTGTATCAACGGGCATACCTGTATCCTCACAAGCTACGGTTAACATGCCACTAGTCAAATTTGGCGATAAAATCGTTCCTTGTATGTCAACTACTTCAATAGCTATTGGATTATTTGAAAAACTAATAGTTGAAGCTCCAGCGGTGTTATCGTCTAAATCAAAACATAATTGGAAAAGCACGCTACCAGTTGCTAAACTTCGGCCCTGTAAACTAGAATCATCATAACCAACTCGTAATACACCAGCCGCAGTAGTATTGAATTGACTAGCATCCATATCTGGTAAACCAAATGACTGAACAGTCGCTTGACCTAAAATTGAGCCATCCCAGTTTAGGGAATATTGGAAAGAAGAAATATCTGTAAAACCATCTGTGGTTATATCTAAACAGACTTGTTCTCCACAATTAGCAGTAGCAGTACTTGTGATAAATGCTAGGTCACTATTGGTATCATCCTCTGTTTCTCCGTCTCCAGTATCGGTAGTATCATCCTCTGTTTCATCGTCTCCCGTTCCCATATCATCACAGTCGACAATGACTGCACCATTATTAAGCGTTGGCGTAACAATTTCCCCTTGGTTATTTACTACTTCTATGGCTATTGGAGTGTTTGAAAATTGGACATCCGCAGTAGTTGAATTTCCACCAATCTCTTCAAAGCAAATTTCAAAAAGGACGGTATTAGCGGCAACCGACCGACCCGTTAAGGTTGCATCATCCCAACCTATTCTTGCAATACCCGGAGTGCCTAGATTAAAGTTGGCATTTGATAAATCAACTAATCCAAACGATTGTACGGTTGCATTGTCAAGAAGCGTAGCATCCCAAATCATAGAATATTGAAAAGATAAAATACCATCAAAATTGTCTGTGGTTACTTGCAAACATGTTTGTTCTCCACACTCAATAGTAGAGGAAGATAAAGAGAAGGAAGGTTGGGCAAACAATGCCATCCAATAGGTAGAAATACAGAGAAAAAGTGTAGTCGTTAGAAATCTCATAGGAGCTAGTTGTTTATAATTAATGGTAAAACCAAAATTTATACTTGCCAGAACAGAAAGGTTTTTCCGATAGCAACTATGCAATTTGTGGTTTATGATGATAGTAAAGCATATAGGTTGAACGAATTACTTTAAAGGACATAGGCGCATAACGCCCTAACTGCATAGGAATGAAATCTATGCGGCTGATATACTTAAAGAGG
>CAYMSC010000583.1:0-3765 GCA_964392805.1 uncultured Saprospiraceae bacterium | reverse complement strand
TTCTAACTTAAAACCATACACTTTTTTAAAACGCTGCCTTTAGTGGCTAAAAACTGGGGTTTGGGGTGAGCAATTATTAATTTTTTATCGAAAAATTAATAATTGCTCACCCAAAGAGTCCCTTTTTTCGCACGAAGCATAGCATGAGGAAGCGTCAACTTCCGAACCGCTTGCGGACGGGTTGCCCGTGATTCAGTAAAAAGTGTATGGTTTTAAATATTCTAAAAGGCATGCCCAACGCTTATCATAAATCGGCTATCTACATCTGATCGGCTAAAATGAAAAGAGAGAACAGCTATATTTAAGGGCGCAATCCAAAAACCACCTCCATAACTTCGATGTAAAACACCAGAATCTTCTCCTTCTAGCCACACTCTACCATAATCAAAACTACCAATTATTCCAAAACTAAAGGGTAAGATAATATTATTAGAACTACCCAATTCTTTTCTTATGTCCGTCGTATGAAAGAAGCTCGCATCCCCTCTAAATCTTTCAGAAAATAGTCCTCGAATGTTTTCTCCTTGACCAATTGTAGGGGCAAAGAAAAAATCATAATTTCCACTTATAAAATTAGCCCCTATCCTAGAAGCAAAGGTTAGTTTATGTTTGGTGCCAAAAGATTTATAAAAGGTAAAATCCGTTCCATATTTCACAAAAGAGCGGTCAGAACCCGATATATTGGTATGCCAAGCTATATCTGCTTGATAGCGAAACCCATCTCTTGGGGATATTGCATTGTCTACTTTCATGTAATTCAAGCCCGTTGCCAGTCCTGTATACCATCTTCTTTCAAGGTCAGCAGGTTCCAGAGTATTATTTTCTTGAACAATAAACCGGCCTTCCGTTTCTTGCGTATCCGTTCTAAGAATTAGTGGGCGAATAGAAAAACGCCCCCGATTATTGCCAAAACGTTTTTGCAAACCCACATCCAAATAAAATAAACTTTGTCGAACTCGATAAAAATCGATATCATCTACCAATTCTACTGTTTCATTCCCCAATCCAAAGAAATTAAAAGCATATCGGTTATTTCGCAATTCTGTATTAAGGACAAGATCCCATTTTCCACTCGTCTCAATAAATTCTCCTCCATATTTAAAGTCGATACCCCTTGTTGCGAAAGCATAATTAAGTCCAAATTTATGTTGTTGGCTATAAGGGGTTTTATTAAATCCATTCACGGTGTAAATACCTGAAAAACCAATCAGAAAACCATCATCTGCATTAGCTCCGATAATAGGAAAAGGCAATAAGGTATTTTCATCATACAAATTCCCCAAACGATCATAATTGTTGAATCTTTCCACATCACTCGTTTTATTTTTTCCTTCTGTATTTAATTGTAGTTGATTGCCTGTTTTTGTATCATAAAATTTATCTTTTTTACTAAGTCCTTTCACTTTTGATTCATCAATAAATTGGTCATTTCCTAAACCTCCAACTACATTCAACTTAATACCTTTATAAACATCTCCACTAATATTAAAAATATCATCATCTCCTAAACCATATAGAAAAATCTCTTTTGTTTCGGAAGTTTTAAAAGTTCGGGCGTATAATCTTTCTTTTTTATTTCCACTTTTAGTTAAATGGTGCACCGTCACCTCAGTATGTTCCTCGTCTTTGCGAATAACTTCAAAATATTCTTTTTTATCGGTCCCGTGAACCGTTACTTTTTTGGCTAATTGCCGATACATTCCAGTTGCTATATTTGGCAAATCTGCTCTTCTAGCTTTTAAGGCTGCTATAATTTGAGGAGCTGAGGCTTCATAAACTTTTGCTGGAAAATGCGAAAAAGCATCGGCAATCACTTCATCTGTCATTTGGGCTTGTATAAATGCCGCTTCCTTTTGCCACTCTTCTAAGGGCAGTTCATTTAAAAAAGTATGGTCAAAATGTCTAGTATTATAAGTAGCCCACTTAAAGTCAGTTACCGGTTCTTCATAATTTGCTAATTGGCGTAGAAGTGCATTATAGGGAGCTAATAATTTAACGACAAAACCATCATATTTACTAAATACTTGGTCTCTATCTCGGGGGATAGGACGGTATAATTTGCGGTCATTTTCCTGTTCCATTACGATCCACCTCCATTGGTCATCATGTCGGTCAAAATCACCAATTAAGACATCAAATAATCTACTGCGAGCGACCCAATTTTGGTCTATTATATGTTTGTGATTTTTAACTAATTTTTCAGTTAAATCTGGTGTACTTACAAATTTTTCAGCATTGCCAAAACTAGCTAATCCAGGCCATTTTTTAGAGGCTCTTTCTTCCACTATATAGACCTCTCCTCCAAATAGGTCATTATCTTTTCCAAGTAATGGTTGTTTAGGAATAAAATGAATACTAGGGTTGGCATGGTAGACTTTTGCGGCATCTGCCAAAGTAGGCACAGCTAAGGGGCCAAAAGGGTGGCTCCCTAAATAGTTATCTCTAAACAAATAAGTAACTAAGGCCATTTGATTAAAAGGATACGGTATTCCTCTTGTCACGTCTTTGGTGATAGAACGCATGACATATTCCTTATTATCAGAAGTTGCTAAACGTAATGAATTTGTCTGTTTTCCTCCCCCTTTTTTTATTATTTGCAAGCCGCCTTTATAAGTGCTTAAATCCAATACTGAAAAATTGTACTGATTCAAATAGACCGGTTGATGATGCTCTCCCAGCATAAATAGTTGAAAATTATTTTTAGGCTTTACAGGAGTGGTAATAACAAATTGTTCGATGCTATCTAGTTCCTTCTCGAAGATAGGAAAATCGGTGGGAATTACTCTAGTATCTACGGTATCTACCATTTTATTGGTCGTGTCTGCCTCATGCTTTTTTTGGCTAAAACCTTTATCGGTTGTTAATAAAAAACAGCATACCAAACTAATTTGGAGTATTAAATTTCTCATTGCTTTATTTTCTTCGTCATACCGCCAGGAAAATTTAACTTTTTGCCACTTTGTTAGCTGACAACCTACTCGTTGCCATAAAGCCAACTGTTTTTTTGCCTTAACAGGTGGACGACCTTTATCACTAGTGGTCGAATTTATAAGTAGTTGACAATTAAAAGGAGATTAGTAACGGAGATAATACCGATATTGTCTCCGAGAACTCAGGTGGAATCAGGTGGAAGTTTGAACATATAGTTGAATTTTAGTCAATCCAAATTTATGTTTTTTCTACTTGGTTCTCTTTTTTATTTATTCAACTTTCATTTTTCACGGCTAAAGTCGAGCTAAGATATAATTTTTAATTGGAAACAATCTTTATTTCTGAAAAAAAGCAAGATAGAATGTCTCAGTTAGTACTTAAAGCAACAATTATTTATTATAACAATATAAATATAAAATTAAGGGTAAAATTAAGGGTAAAATAGAACATAAAAAGGGGCTATTAAATAGCATTACATTTGGTACGGGCGCAATTGGGATTTGTCCCCATTTGATACACTCCAAAATAACAAAAGCGAAGTGAACTGAATCACTTCACTTTTTATTAATAGCCCAATAAATAGATTAGCTGCCTTAGAAAATAATTAAAGACTATATTCTTAGGAGGATAGCCTATAATTTCCCCAAGGCAGCACTATATAAAACGGCTAAGAATTATTAATTTATGAATTTACCGTTTCGATAATCACTGATGCTACCTTATAAGGGTCAGCAGCAGAGTTTGGACGACGGTCTTCTAAGTATCCACTCCAATCATGTTGTACCGTATAAATTGGAATACGGATAGAAGCACCACGGTCAGAAACACCGTAAG
>CAYMSC010000582.1:0-3775 GCA_964392805.1 uncultured Saprospiraceae bacterium | reverse complement strand
CCTAAAGGCATGTTGAAGACTTGTCTCTATGATGATGGTGTCTTTAATATTAGAGATATTATTCGCTCAGGAGCAACCGATGCTCAATTACAAGATACTTTTTTAGAAGCGCTGGGCAATCGTGCAAAAGATGGATTTGAGGCAGAAAAGAAACGGAATTTTGGTCTTCCTATTACGGAGTCGATGGCTTCTATTGGCGGATAGTAGATAACATTTGTTAGCCACATAAGTGTTACCTATAGATTTCTCTTCAGTTAGTCAAATTAATTTTAAAATAATACGTTTTTTATATTTTCATAATCCACTATAAATCTTTGCATTAAAAAAGTCTTTCAACTGCTTTATTTTTCCTAGCTGATTATTCGGTTTTTCTCCCCAAGTTAGCATAATTCTTGCATGCTGTAAGCATACACTACCTTCCTACTATTCTTTGCCCTCCTGACAGTAACTTGAACTCCATAATACCATCTATGACTGTAAACACTTTTCTTCAAACTTTATGCAATCAAGGCATCACTATGGATTTGTCCTTGTCCGAAAAACGGATGATTCGTTTTGTGAACTTTTCCTTAATCTGTTGCTTGACCTTTTGTTTACTTTGTATTATTATAAATTTAGTGTTAATGGGTTGGCAAGAAAGCATAGTACCTGCTGTTTTCTTCCTTATATTCTCTGGTGGTTTTTATTATCAACAACGTCAACAAATTCATATTACTAAATTATTAATTCTTGGCGTCACCAATTTTGGCATTACTATTTGTTCCTGGTTATTTGGACTTAAAGGGTATCCATACTTTTTATTTTTACTTAGTTTTAGTGCAGGGATGGTCTTTTATCCCAAGAAAAAACAACAAATCCAATTACTTTTCATTCAATTATTTTTCTTAGTCCTCACATTGGGGCTAGCGCCTTTTATCACACCGATTATGGAGGTTCCTCGTCCATTTCTATTTGGTGTTTTAACTTTTATTTTTGTCTTATTCCTGTTCTTTTTTATCATTTATACTTACACACAAGCCAATGAACTTTTCGAAACCCAGACCAATGAATTAGTTTATTCTCTAAAAACACAAAAAACACAAATCGAACAACAAAGTGACGCCTTAAAATCTTTTAATACTCGTCTACAAGAAGAAATTGAAGCTAAAAATATAATCGAAGAACAGCTAAAAAAATCCAATGAACAACTCAAAAGATTTGTTTACGTGGCCTCTCATGATTTGAAAGAACCACTTCGGTCTATTGGAAGTTTCACTTATTTATTAGAAAAAGAATTAGGCGAAAATTTAAAAGAAACCAGTAAAGAATATTTAAGTTTTGTCTCAGGAGGAGTTAAAAGAATGTCCGTCCTTCTAGACGATTTATTATCTTACTCTAGAGTAGAAAATGCTACTGATTTTCCAAAAACGACTATTAATTTAAACGAACTAATTGTTAATTTAAAGGCAAATTTAACCAGTCTTATTGAAAGTAGTAATGGTACGATTCTAATTGAAAAAGAACTTCCTGCTATTTATGGTTGTGCTACTCAAATCAATCAACTCTTTCAAAATCTAATTAGCAATGCGCTAAAATTTAAAGGAAATAATCCACCACTCATTAACATTTCATGGAAAGAATCAGCGGATAATTTTACCTTTTCCGTGCAAGACAATGGTATTGGTATTCCAAAGCAATACCAATCTAAAATTTTTGATGCTTTTGAACGAATTGATAAAAATAAATATGAAGGGTCTGGAATTGGATTGGCTACTTGCAAAACTGTAGCTAGTAATCATAATGGTAAAATATGGTTGACTTCTGAAATAGGCAAAGGAACAACCTTCTATTTTACTATTCCAAAAGTGAATATTCCCGAAGTTGTTAAAATCTAATGTCTACTCTAATGCTTCTTTTATCTTTTCCAAAATTCCCTGAGCTTGTTGGTCTACAATTCCCTTTACAAAAGCTACGAATGGTTTTATAGGTTTCCTTTATACCCCTACTAATCATTAAAAATAAAAAAGCCTAATCCTCCTGGGTCACAAAGTATCACATTATCTACAATACCTTCTTTGTTAAACACTGTTATTTCTTCGGCGATAGGAATACCGATATCTCTTATTTTTTGAATGATGGGCAAATTGTTTCCTCCATTAAAAAAATTCAAACCTGGATTAAAAAATAAGTGTGTACAGACCATTGGTTTCATAATACTGATTCCAACAGTGCTTCCGTTTTCAAAACCCACCCAGCCTTTTTCAATATCACCCATTGTTTTTTTATAGCCTAGCGTTTGCCAAAATTTGATGGTGCATTCTATGTCTACAGCTTCAATACTTAAGCCTGAAAAATTTCCGAGCAGGGAATTTGACGCTCCATTTATTGGGTAATCTCCTTCCAATGCACCATTCATTAAATAGACTTTTACTCCATTTGGGTCACTGACTAAATAACCATCTTCTAAATCGAATACTGTGGTTATTTCTTTTAATTGTTCAATGGCTGCTGACCAATCTGCTTGATATAATTTTAATCCTGTTCTAGCCGTATTTGCTGGATTAATTTCTAATAAAAATTTTCCATCCGTAAAGATGGTTGGATTGTCTGTGGACAAGGAAGTGAATTCCAATTTTTGGTAGTATGCTTTACTAGCAGTCAAATTGCCTGTGCAAGTTTGTATAATGACAGTTGGTTGATTCATGCTAACTATTTTATAATTAATGCTGACACCTTTAAACATATCCACACGCACTCTCTATGGTCAAAATTAATATTCCCCGATTAATTTGTCTCTTTTTGCTACTTTTTTTTCCTATTTTGTCGCAATTTAGAAAATCAAAAAATCAATCTCATGCTTTCAGCAAACTTCTTTATCCTTCCAATAGCAGCTTTAATTCCATTAATCATCGGATATATCTATTATTCTCCCAATGTCTTCGGAACGAGATTAGCTAATTTAACGGATAGACCTATCGACCAAATCACTGGTAATCGGACCCCAGGTCGGTTAATTCTAATTTATGTTTTTAGCCTTTTCTGGGCTTATTTGTTAACCTTTGCCTCTGTCCATCAATCCGCTATGTACCAATTGTTTTTTATGGACCCTAGTCTTGCAGACGCCAATCATGAATACAATCAATTTATCACTGAATTCATGTCTAAATATGGAGAACGCCACCGGTCTTTTGGTCATGGAATGATTCATGGTGCGGAGAATGGATTAGTTTGGGGTATCGGCTTTCTAGGAATTACTACCTTATTGCAAGGCAAGCCTTTAAAACCAATGTGGATTCACCTTGGTTTTGGTATACTTTGCTGTGCTTTGATGGCAGGATTGATTTGTGAATTTTTGTAAAAAGTAAATAGTGCTACAAATTTGAAATAACAATTTTAACCACATAGGCACAATAGTTTTTTTCACAACTTGTCCCGTATTTCTTTCGAATTGGCGTCAAGCTAAAAAATCGTAATATTTAAATAATTGATTATCAAAATGTTACAACTACTTGTTTTAAGCTATTTTACAATTTGTCGTTTTAAGATAAAATTTGGTCAAAAATTCTCTGACTAGAAATCTTTGACAATGAATTTTTTACACATTAGTTTTTTTTGCAAAAAACGACGAATTGGAACTTAAGACATTAATAATCAATCAAATATACATTATAAATATTTTGCTTTACGCTAATTCGCATTTCTTTCGGGATAGTTCACATAGTTTTATAAAGTAAATTTAGCTACTTAGTAACGGCAAAACAATAACTTGAACATCTAGGACGGCTTCTTTTGATCC
>CAYMSC010000581.1:0-3800 GCA_964392805.1 uncultured Saprospiraceae bacterium | reverse complement strand
ATTCATTTTTTTTAAATGTGAAAAGGGATGGGGAAATATTTAGTGGGTAATAAGCTAAGAGCTAATAGAAAACAAATTAGATAATCAGATAAATAATTGATAATGCTAAATTTTGAAATCCGTGTGAAATCAAAAATCCGTGTGGAAAATTGCATTAAATACTTGAATTCCACACGGATTTTATTCCCACACGGATTTTTGAATCTATTTTATAAGATTATAAAAATGCTAATTATCAGTTTTTAATCTGACGCTCTAATATTAAGTATTTATTTTTCTACTTTTATTTCTATTTCATTGATTTAAACTATCAACTATGCTATCTTTAGTAAAGATTAAGGTTCATTGATGATTTTTGTAAACCATAATTAAAACTTCTAGTTTGAAATTATTTTTTGACCAAATCGCTACTAGTCAAGTAAATGCTTGAGCTATAATTAGGTGCTTTTTACAAAAATTTACATCCTAAATTATTGTATTATGAAAATTACAATAGATATTAAAGATTCTAAAGCCGCTTTTTTCTTAGAATTACTGCAAAGTTTTGAGGAATTTGTCACTATCGAAAAAGCTGAAGGAGTAGTCTTGAGCGATGCTCATCAAAAGCTACTAGATAGTCGTTTAGCTAAATACAAAAAAAATCCAAAAGACTTATTGGATTGGGATAAAGTACAAAAAGAACTAGAACAAACCTTGTGAACTATACCATTAAATTACTCCCTGAAGTTAGGGCAGACCTTAAAGACCTCATTGACTACTACGAGGAAAAACAGACGGATCTAGGCGCTCGCTTTTTTAAGTAACTCATTCCCACTATTCGTAGAGTTAGTCAAACTCCTGCCATTTTCCAAATACGATACAAGGAAGTGCGACAAGCACCTATACAAAAATTTCCTATTTAGATTCATTATCTGATTGAAGAAAAAGAAAAACGAGTGGTTATCATTGCCGTAACGCATAGTAGCCGTGACCCGCAAGTGTGGAAGGATAGAAGTTAAAATTTTCTTTCTAAAAGTAACACGTTTTACAAAAAAATCGACTGCTACGCAGTTTTTAAAATAGTCAAATAGACGAATTTTATCTACCTACGGCGGATTAGTCCTGTAGACAACGACAAGATCTACCCATCATCGACTTATTGTTGTTAATGTGGTCGAGGATCTTGTTATAACTGTCGAAGTAGTAGATCCACGCTGGGGAAGAACTCTCTTCCGAACTACTCCAGTAGTTACCGTTACCGCCGAGGGCGTCGAAGTCACCGACGGAGTCGCGGTAGCCACCGAGCACGGCAGAAAATCCACTATCGCCGCCTTGCATTAAAGCTTTATAAGCAACTTCGCCAGCATCCCCTCCTGTATTATTTTTTGAACTAGAATATGCTTTCCCATAATAACTTGCCATTTTCCACCATTCATCATTTGTTGGCAATCGCCAACCATCAGAGCAGGCTTTTTTGCTGCCTGCCAAGTATATAATCGACCATATTTATCTCCATTACTCCTTTTATTGTCATACCACCAAGAATTATTAGTTTCATAGTTTAGATTTTCTGCCATCCACTTTTTGCCATCTTTTAGCCGTACCCACTTATAGGATTGACCATCACGGGAATCCTTAAAAGTGCCAGAGTTGATATTTTTTGCGGCTTCTTTTCTTAGTTTTTTTATTTCACTAGCAGCATCAGTATAGTACTTGCCATTTCTATATTTTTTTTGATAGGCTTCATAAGCAGCAATAGTATTGGCTGATTTTGCAGAACGCCATGCATTATCATGAGCTTGGCGTTCTCGTTCACTTCCTAATTTGGCTTGTCGATTTTTTTCTAATTCGTCTAATTTATCTTGGCTTTTCCTGATACCCTTACGAGCCTCCGAATTATTACTCACTTTATCTTTAGCTGCTTGAAA
This sequence comes from uncultured Saprospiraceae bacterium, assembly GCA_964392805.1. Taxonomy (GTDB): domain Bacteria; phylum Bacteroidota; class Bacteroidia; order Chitinophagales; family Saprospiraceae; genus JAFMDF01. The sequence goes on along the minus strand of CAYMSC010000581.1, from coordinate 1,893 downwards.
ATTAGCTAAAGCTTTTTCATAATTGCCTTTTAACCTGAAAAACAAGAATCCGCCATCAAAAAAGTATGATGGGATTGAATGGCACTTAAAATATTTTTGACTTCGCTATTGGGAATAAATTCGTGGGTGGCTTCTGTTTTAGCTTCGACAGGAATCCAATAGCCTAAATTGAAAAGCTTTTTGAATTCTCCATGACCTGAAAAATAGAGTAGAAAATTATCTTTTGGTGTGACCTTATCTGCAAAATATTCAAAGGCTTTGTAAATATTGGCTTTAGTAGCAGCTTGATTATAGTAGCGGACTCAAATTGAAATCGCTCGACCAATATTTTCACAATATCTTGTGCGTCTTTAACGGCATTATACAAGCGTGGACAATGTGCATACTCGTCTATGCCAATGACCAACAGATAGTTTTTTCCTAGTGGTTTGTTAGTTGATTCGTAGTCGTTTCGTTTGACAACGCTTTTATTGTTTTCCCCTTGAGGCATAAATGGATATAGGTTATATTTACTTGTTACGCTGCAAGATAGCAAGTATTCTATAAAAACTATGTCAATAATATTAAAATGTGAGGTCTCTGCCTAATGAAAATAATTCATATGATGCTCTAGCATAATTTTCATTTGGTTCAAATTTTGTACTTTCTACTCCATTTAAAAACAAAAACATGGCAGTGTTTTGCCTATTTCATAGACATACTCTAAGGCATGATGACCATATACATGTGCAGTTAGTTGTTTACCCCTCCTTCTTTTCAGCTCTCCTTATACTTTCGACTTTAATCTTAAATACCAACACGGAATTAGCAGGAATCGCTACATTTTCTTCATAAATCGCCCTCGGTCCATATGCCATCTTAGAGGGGATTATTAAAATACCTTCACTCCCTTCTGCAAAATGCAAGAGCCCTTCTTCCCAGCCTTGAATAACTTTTCGGTTGCCTAGTGGAAATTTATAAGTCTCTTTGCCTTTGGTCGAATCAAATGGTTTTCCATTTAATAAATAGCCTTCGTAAGTTACTTCTAATTCATCACCTACATTAGCATTATCTCCTTTTCCTTTTTTAGTAATAACATAGCTAAGTCCAGAAGAGGTTCTTTTGGTTCTTAGTTTTTGAGACAAGGCATATTCTTGTATTAACTTTTTATCTTTTATGAATTGGGCGTTAATTTCTGCTTTATAAGCAGCTTGTTCTTTTCTCTCCAATTCTTCCATGTATTCATCGTATTCTTGTTCGGTTAGTATTTTTAAAACCTCCACTTCAAATTGTAAAGGAGCGTTTGGCGGAACTTGTTGACCAGCTCCTCTTTTACCATATCCCAAATTTGGTGGGATATAAATTGTTCCTTTGCTACCTACAGAAAATTCTCGAATCCCCAAATCCCAGCCTCTTATGACTTGCCTATAACCAACTTGGAAAACAAAAGGGTCATTAGGCTCAGATGCTTCAAAAGTAGTTCCGTCCAATAATTTGCCTTTAAAATTAAGGGCTAAATAATCGCCCATTTTAGGTTTTCTACCCGTACCTTCTTTTGTGATTTCGTAAAAGAGACCAACATCTGTTGCTTGTGCAGTGATGTTTTGCGTCGCTAAATAAGTTGATAAGTCTACCTCCGTTTGTTCATTTTGAGCAAATAGGATGGAAAAAGAGCAAATAGAAATTAAAAATAGTAGTATTGTATTTTTTAAAATCATAGTATCGTGCTGAATAAGTTATTTTAGTAATAACGAAAAAATAACTTCCGCATTTGATTTTTCAATTGAATGTTTTTATCATAGGTTTTCAACCCATTACAAAAAAATCCATTTGAAAAATGCGGAACTTATTTTTTCGTCGGCTCTTAGTAATTTAAAAACGTTCAGACAGTCATTAAAATTACCCCCCCAATGA
>CAYMSC010000580.1:0-3806 GCA_964392805.1 uncultured Saprospiraceae bacterium | reverse complement strand
CGTGAACATTCACATGAAAAACCACCCAACCAACTTATTTAGCGAAGATTTCTTCGTACCCTACAATGAGGTAGCTAAGATGGCTATCGCAGATGAGTCTGTCAAAGGCGTAATTTTAACTTCTAGTCATAGAGATTTTATGGCAGGGGCGGATCTGCGAAAATTATCTAATCCACCAGAAGATAAAAAAGCGATGTATGATGGTTTATTACAACAAAACCGTCAATTGCGAGAATTTGAAAAAGGGGGAAAACCTTTTGTCGCAGTTATCAATGGTAACGCCTTAGGTGGTGGTTTAGAATTAGCCTTGACCTGTCACCATAGAATTGCGGTGAATAGCCCAAAAATTAAAATTGGCTTTCCTGAAGTACAATTAGGCTTGATTCCAGGAGGAATGGGTAATTCCAAAGCGCCTTATTTAATGGGCATCCAAGGGGCGATGATGGCAATTTTGCAATCGCAGCAAGTTAGACCAGATAAAGCATTAAAAGCGGGTCTAATCAATGCTGTAGTAGATTCTCCAGAAGCAGCTTTAGTCGCAGCAAAAGCCTATGTTTTAGAAGGAGGAAGTGCGGTACAACCTTGGGATAATAAAAAATACAGAGTCCCAGGTGGTGGCATCATGTCTCCAGGAGGCGTGCAAACTTTGATGGGCGGAATTGGTAATGTCAGAAAGCAAACAGGAGGTAATTATCCTGCTGCTAAATATGCCATGACTGTTATCTACAAAGGGATGCAAATGCCTATTGATAGAGCAATTGAGGTAGAGGCGAGTCAATTTATTTCTGCGTTCTATTCTAAAGAAGCACAAAACTTAATTAGAACTGGATTCTTTGCGATTAATGAAGCGAAGAAAGGAAAGATGAAGCCTAAAGGGCATGATAAATATGAAATCAAGAAATTGGGAATGTTGGGTGCTGGTATGATGGGTGCTGGTATTGCTTATGTTTCTGCGGTTGCAGGAATGGAAGTTATGTTAAAAGATGTGAAAATCGAAGGTGCGGAAAAAGGGAAAGCTTATTCTGAAGGCATCTTGAAAAAGAAAATCTCTAGGGGCAGAAGTACAGAAGAAAAGGCAAAAGCTATCTTAGATAGAATCCACCCAACAACCGACCCTAATGATATGGCAGGTTGTGATATGGTGATTGAGGCAGTTTTTGAAGATAGAGGTCTAAAAGCAAGAGTGACTAAAGAAACGGAAGCTGTTTTAGGAGCAGATAAAATTTATGGCTCTAATACCTCTACTTTACCAATTACGATGTTGGCAGAGGCTTCGGATAGACCAGAAAATTTTATCGGAATTCACTTTTTCTCTCCGGTAGATAAAATGCCTTTGGTAGAAATTATCGTTGGAGAAAAGACTTCAGATAAAGCATTAGCAGCAGCTATTGACTATGTAGTAGCGATTAGAAAAGTGCCGATTGTGGTAAATGACAAACAAGGATTCTTTACCTCTCGAACGTTTGGAACGTATACTTCTGAGGGCGCACATTTATTAATGGAAGGGGTACCTCCTATCATGATAGAAAATGTAGCGAAACGTATTGGAATGCCAGTTGGCCCTTTAGCGGTTACAGATGAAGTTTCTCATACTTTAGGATTGCACGTAATGGGCGAAATGCCAGAAAGAGATGCGGAGACCGAAAAAGTTTACCAATTAACTAAAAAATTAGTAGATTTAGGTCGTCATGGTAAGAAGAATGGCAAAGGATACTACGATTACGAAGGTAGAACGAAGACCCTTTGGCCAGGATTGGAAGATATGTTCCCATCAAATGTCAATACTTTAGATTCGGCAACTATCGGAAAGCGTTTATTGCACAGAATGGCATTAGAAACTTACCGATGTTTTGATGAAGGCGTTTTAAGAGCAACTAAAGATGGTGATGTTGGTTCTTTATTAGGATTTGGATTCCCACCTTATACAGGTGGTGCGATTTCTTATATCGACTATGTTGGTTTAGACCAATTCATTGCAGATTGTGATGAATACACCAAAAGGTTTGGTGCAAGATGGACGGTGCCAGCTAGCTTACGCAAAATGGCAGAAGAAGGAAGAACCTTTTATGGAAAAGGCAGCAAACCCAAAAAATTAGGGATGTCTGAAATCAAAAAGATGTTGGAGCCCGAATTAGTTGCTTATGCTAATTCCATTGGTATCTCCGCTACCGTAGATGATTTGAAAAAAGATACTTTGCAAAAGGTATTGAATAAACTTGGATATTAATTTTTTAGAGTAGAGAATAGAGACCACTTCGTTGAGAGATTAGGAATTTACCTATTGATATGGAGTTGGTTTTCTAAATTCATTCTTTCTCTTTAATCAAGAATAGAGAGGCGAGCATATAGACCATTTTATTGGTAGACGATTTACCATTAACTACTGAAACCAGTCTCTATTCTCTACTCTCTACTCTCTAATCTTAAAGAAATGAAAAACCTCAACGGAAAAGTAGCCGTCGTCACCGGCGCAGGCTCAGGAATGGGCAAAGAATTAGCCATTCAATTAGCCGCAAAAGGCGCAAAAGTAGCCTTAAATGACTGGAATGGTGATAATTTACAAGCAACTTTAGCTATTGTCAAAAAGAATGGCGGTACAGGTATTGCCAAACGTTATGATGTGTCTAATCGGGAGGCGGTCTATGCTTTTAAGGATGAGGTTTTGAATACTTTTGGACAGGTTGATATTGTTATTAATAATGCAGGCATTGCTTTACCAAGTTATAATGTAGAAGATGTCCCTTATGATGAATTTGAAAAGTTGATAAATATCAATTTTTGGGGCGTTGTTTATGGGACAAAAGCTTATTTACCTCATTTACAAACTCGACCAGAAGCGGCTATTGCAAATACCTCTAGTGTTTTTGGTATCATGGGTTTCCCTACACAAGGGCCTTATTGTGCGGCTAAATTTGCCGTCAAAGGATTTACCGAATCCCTACGAATGGAGTTAGCTGCCCAAGAGTCTAAGGTAAGAACCTTATCTATTCATCCCGGTCGAATTTTCACAGACATCGTAAGAAATGTGGAACATAAACCAGGAACGGTAACGGAAGAAGAAAAAGCGGAAATGGCGAAGCAATTTGATGAAGGCGGTGATGGAACTACAGCAGCAGATGCTGCCAAGCAAATCATTCAATCTATTCAAAAAGAAAAGCCTAGATTATTAATTGGTAAGGATGCTCGATTCATTGATCGAATGGTGCGTTTATTACCAACCAAATATGCTAAAATCATTTTGAAGCGACTAGGTGCTGAACCAAATAGTGCGGTAGCAAAGCCAGTGAAACCAGTTGCTGAAGAGGTCGTTGAAAAAGTGACCGAAAAGGTGGCTTAAAGTCATAACTAATAAAGGTTGAAGTTACTTTTTGAGACCAGCGAATATAGATTCGCTGATACCTTCAACCAAAATATCTCACACAAAAACATAAACACATGGATCTTTCTTTGATCGTTAGCGAAATGTCAAAAAAAGCAGCAGGGGTTGCACCAATTGGCAACACCTTAAAATTTAATATGGGTGGAGAAATCATCTATATCGACGGTAATAATGGCAATGCTGTTTCTACGGAAGATAAAGATGCAGACTGTACCATTAGCGTTGATAAAGACGATTTTATCGCTTTAACAAATGGTGATTTAAATCCAATGATGGCCTTTATGGGTGGCAAGATTAAAGTGGATGGTGATATGAGTGTTGCGATGAAATTGCAGTCTTTGTTGTAAGATAACTAAGGAAAATTCAATTTCAAATTTTCAATTTTAAACCACCTTCGGCGGGAATTGAAGTTGAAGTTGAGGTTGAG
>CAYMSC010000579.1:0-3818 GCA_964392805.1 uncultured Saprospiraceae bacterium | reverse complement strand
GTTCATGTGTTCCAATCCTCCTAATAAGACTGCGTAGGTTATTTTTTGCTAAATCTCTAAAGTTATTCTGTGGGTAATCAATAGAACTTGAAGTTCTGGAAGCTCTTACCGGAGATTGTCCCGCATACAATTCTACAATCTCCCCTACATTTAACAATGTCATTAGAAAATCGCCTCATTTTGTTAATCTATTCTTATTTTTGTGGTTGGTTCTTTATTTGTTAAAATATTTCTGCCTTCAAAACAGTTAAAATATAGATTAATTCCCACTCCCCAAATTCTAAAAACTAACACATACTTTAAACATACATCATATATCCAAATTATGACTCGGATAACTTATCTTTTCTTCTGCCTGATTATAGGCACCTTTTTCACGGCTACCACCACCACTGCTCAATCTGTCAACTTTGAGGAAACTTGGAAAGAATTTTTGGTCAACAACCAAATTTCCAATATGAGTGCCTTAAACAAGCCTAATAGTCAATATGACCCATTAAACTACCTCAAGTATTTAATGATGAATATGAATACTAGTTTCTGCCAAAGTGAGATTAAGGAAGCAGAAAGAATGTTGCTTGCCATCAATGATATAGAAGTTAAAGCACATCAAGCAATTCCTGGATTTATACCCAAATTGAAAGATTTGGATGCCAAACTCAAAGCTTATCATAGTATGGATGCTATTTGGGTGGAATTTCTTCAAGCTAGAACCGTTGATTTAGGAAAACTAGATGCTGTCAAAGCAGCAAAAACAAGCTGTGAAAAACAAACATTAGCCAAGTATTCTTACATGACGGTTTATGCCCATTTTTGTAAAGGTGATGTTGCCAAAGCAAAAAATATTTTGGAAAATAGAACACTCCGATTAACCGAAAAAACTTCTTTGCGAGTGGAAGATGTGGAAGGACTGGAATCTGAGGTTGCCAAAATGAAATTGCTATTTCAAAATATCAACGAATTGGAAGCTAACTGGAAAGACTATGTGAACACAGGTGTTTCTTCGGGTTATGATACAGAATTACCCTTATTCCCTTGCTACCCTATTCCAAACATGAAAGAATGGTTGTTAAAAGGGGCATTTGATGTGTGTAATGATGGACCAATGATGTTGGAAAAAATTAAAAATGCAAAAAAAGAAAGTGGTGTAGCCCTTGATAGGGATATGAAGAAAAAGATAAAAGACTTGGAAGCAGCTATTGGAGAAAATGAGGATAGATTGGCAGTCTTAAATAAAGCATGGAAAGCCTTTTTACCAGACAATGAAGTAAAAATGGAGAATCGAAGATATGGTTTTGAATACTGTAATACAGAGCCACTAATTCGAGCCTATATTATGGAGGGTTTTGCGAATGTCTGTGGAAATGCAGAAGAAAGCCTACAACAAATTGATGAACTCCGACAATCTGAGGTAACCCTTACTAAAGTGACCAAAGACAAGATTAATGAATTGTTCGAGACGCATCTGCAAACACAAGCGGATGAAGTAGATATTAATGATCTATGGAATGCCTTTGTCGCTCAGGGCGATACGCTTTATAAAGACAATCAACTGGCAGACTATTATTGCGACCACATCTATGATGTCAAAGCTTGGTTAATCAAAGGGCTTTCTAGTTCTTGCCAAGATGCCATTCCTTATTTAGAGAAAATTGACGAAGTTAAAAATAATTTGGAGTTTGAATTCGCTCAGGATATTAGATGTCGAGTCACTAAATTACGTATTCGAATTTGGGATTGTCGCTACGAGGCATTGGGTAAATTGGCGAAGGTTCAGTCGCCTGATGCGGTGGAAGAAAAAATACAGGAATTGATGGAGGAGTATGGTGTGGGGGAGCGGCCGGAGGTTTGTGTGGAGTAAAGAGATTTCGTTCTATTAGTGTTTGTTCTAAAATGAATTAGCCGATACTAAAAGTCTTAAGTCAAATTATACTCGATGGTTGGAAAGATGGAAACAAAAAATCATTCTTACCTAAAGGTTGGTATTTGCCAACGGACAAGGAATGGACAACTTTATTTGATAATTATAGAGGAGAAGGTGAAGAATACAAAGTTCTAACTCAAGGAGTAAATAATAATTTCTCCTCTTTGCTAGGTGGCGAACGAGGCAACTATGGCGAGTTCGGTTTCTTGAGCAAGGGTGGACATTATTGGTCAGCGACGGTGCGCGATGCTAACCATGCTTGGTTCTACTTCTTCAGTAGTAGCACTGGCAGAGCAAGTCAATACGACCTCGATAAGCGTATTGCCTTCTCTTGTCGTTGCCTTAAAGACTAATCCAGCTAACTAACATCACGTCCGCCAGATTATTCAGATAATACCTAAAGCTGACAAATTACCCTAACGATTTGTCAATATTTAAACATCTAATCAAATCCATCCTTTAATATATTTTTAAATAAAGCCCCACCTAAGCCGTCCAACTCTCCAGATATATTTTTTATCTTATGCTTCACCTCAGCGTTAATTACTCGAATAGGAATCTGCTCATTTTTAGCTAATTCTAATTCTTGGTCCTGCCAAGAATTCTCATATTCACTTTTGATAGCAATTACGGTAGAGGCACTTTTAATAGAATCATTAATAAAATCATCAAAGGTACTGCCTAAAGGCATATCCTCTGCCTTTACAACATTAACATCATTTGCTTCAAGGATCTTTTGAATTTTATGCGCAATTTCTCTATCCATTGAGGAAGTAGAGATAAAAACTGTTTTTTTATTTTTCTTATTTCTCCCCTCCCTACTTTCCAATAATTCCTTTGTAATTTTAGTGGAATCATAATCTTCCTCCAATATTAAATAATGACTTTGCTCAACCTCCTGCCCATCTTTTAACAGGATATGAATATAAATCATAAAAGTGCCCCATCCCGATGTTTTCAATTTAAATTTAGTGGTGGCTTTCCATTTGACCCTAACAGGATCAGGAAAAGTGTCATGCAGGTAATAAGTTACCTTTTTGATAGTTTGAAGTGTAGTCTTATCTCCCTCTATCCAAATGGCCCAATCAAAATAATCTTCGCCAATTCTTCTTTCAGAGGATTGTCCTATGGTAAATGATGTGGTACTCATGATAGTTTGATGATTAGTTCTTGATTAACGGGAATAGATTCCCAGGTTTTGTTAGGCGTCTGTATTCTTAGAATTACAGAATGACCATCTAAAACTTCATTTAAAAATACACTTACTCCTGCCACCGTTTTAGAAATTCTTGCCATTTTCCAGTCTGATTTTTTGTATTGCCGATTTTGCAATTGATATTCTACTTTTAAAGTATCTAGATTACCATAGCCTCGAAGTTCATTAACAATACCCTCAGGTTGGATAATAGCAAAAATAGACCGACCTTTTCGTCGAATCCAAATATTTAAGGTTGCACAAAGTTTTAACCATAAATTAGCATCCTCACTTGTACGGTATTGGAAATATTCTCTTCCAGTAAGTGGTGAAGGGATATTAATACCCTCCTCTATTAAACCAAATAAAGGTTTATTAAAGGAAATAGCAGTTGATACTTCATCCATTACCCAATCGTTCGTTCTTCCGGGATCTCTTTTGGACAAGACATATATTAATGCGTCACAATCCTCAATATCTGCTTTGATTTGTGCAGATAAATTACCCCCTCCAATATGTTCACCTGTAACCGCTAATATATTAAAGGAACGAATCAAATCCTCCACCTTAGCAGCCATGGCTTTAGAGGCTTCGTCAAAATGATAAGATAAAAATATTTTTCGTAGCACTTTTAAGTTTTTTAAAATCTAACTAATTTTTTATTTTTAGCTTTGTTGAGTTCAGAAATTATTATTGTTG
>CAYMSC010000578.1:0-3822 GCA_964392805.1 uncultured Saprospiraceae bacterium | reverse complement strand
CTTTCGCCCCATGTTAATATATGTCGCACCTTTGGTGCTTGTGCGTAACATCAGTCATTTATATAATAGTCAACTATATTCACCCATACTTAAATTAGAAGCTAAAAAATTTGAAGAGCTTCATGAACTAGTTCTAAAAATTATCCAGGAGGTCAATCAAAAACAGCCAGCTGTTTGGGTTGAAATTGCCAAATCCTATTTCAAAATTCTTTTATTAGAATTGTTTTCTTGGAGAGCAAAACGAAATGATAAAATTGGGAAAAGTCCTTATTTAGAAGCGTTTATCCAATTTCAACAATTGCTAAGAGAAAATATAACCAAAGAAAAGAAAGTGAAATTTTATGCGGAACAACTACATATCACTTCTAAGAAATTAAACATCATCACCCAATCTGCAGTTAACCAATCCGCCAAAGACTTTATCCTTGCTGCGGTCATTAATTGTTGCCAAGCAAAGCAAAAAAAGCCCAGCAAAATTTGACAGAGGCAGGTTTACAAGATTATGTGGAGATTAGAGAAGGGGATGCTATGAAGACCCTAGAAGGTCATGATACGGAGATTGATTTTTTATTTTTGGACGGCTGGAAGGATTTATATATCCCACTTTTTGAGTTATTAGAACCTCAGTTTCATTCAGACACGCTTATTTATGCGGACAATATAGATATGGCACGACAGTTTGCGAATCATGTATTGTCAAAAAGAAATAAATATACTACTCGATATCTTTATAGTGGAAAAGCCATGTTGATACAAATTCTATAAGAATTTTTTAGATAGATTTAATTAAAGGGCAGTTACTCCTACTAAGAGTAACTGCTTTTATTTTTAGTATTCATTATTCTAAATTGTGGTCAACTCCACCGTAAAATGCCGTAAAATCTCCGACTGTTTAGTAATCCTAAAACCAGCTGTAATCTCCTCCTTTCGCACCATCACATTCGCCATCGTAGCTGCCACATAATCCATATGATTTCGAGAATACACCCGACGAGGAATTGCCAAACGCAATAATTCCATTTTGGGCAATCTATCCTTACCCGTCACAGGGTCTCTATCTGCCAACAGCGTACCTATTTCTACACCCCGAATCCCACCTTCAATATAAGCTTCGACACCTAAAAGCTGAGCAGGATATTGTGATTGGGGGATATGGGGCAACATTCTTTTAGCATCAATATAAAGCGCATGACCACCTACAGGTTCTTGAATAGGAATCCCGTAATTTTTGAGTTGTTGGGCTAAATATTGCACTTGCTTCACTCGGTCATCCAAATAGTCAAATTCAATGCCTTCTTTCAAGCCAACAGCTAATGCGCCCATTGCTCGACCACTCATACCACCATAGGTCAAAAAGCCTTCATAAATAATAGTAAACTGACCCAGTTTCTCATATAAAGCTGCATCATTTAAAGCAATAAAACCACCGATATTGACCAAGCCATCTTTTTTGCTACTCATCCAAACGACACTTGCCTCTTTGAACATTTCTTTGACAATTTCGGCAATCGTCCAATCTTTATAGGCTTCTTCTCTGGTCTTAATAAAATAGGCATTCTCGGCATATCGAGCAATATCCATATAAATTGGAATGTTGTGTTTTTGCGCTAGTTGACAAGTTGCTTTGATGTTTGCCAAGGAAACAGGCTGCCCACCTACGGTATTACAGGTAACGGTAATATTGATAAAAGGAATCCGTTCCCTTCCATATTTTTTAATCACTGATTCCAATTTTTCTAAATCAATATTTCCTTTAAAAGGGTGATAGGTACTAGTATCAAAAGCTGCTTGAATCGTACAATCAATAGCCTCCGCTTTTCGGAATTCTATATGTCCCTTTGTCGTATCAAAATGCGCATTCCCAGGGACAACATCTCCATCTTTGACGACTGCGGAGAATAAAATATTTTCAGCTGCCCGCCCTTGGTGGGTAGGTGCAAGGTAGTCAAAACCCATAATCTCTTTGACCGAGCGTTTGAGTTTAAAATAAGATTCTGACCCAGCATAACTCTCATCGCCGAGCATGATTTCTGCCCATTGTTGCTCACTCATAGCACCCGTACCAGAGTCAGTCATGAGGTCAATAATCACCCAATCACTATGTAGGTTAAACAAATTATAATGGATTTCTTTAATTTTTTTGGCTCGTTCTGCTCTCGTTCTAAAATAAACAGGCTCAACAACTTTAGTTTTATAAGGAGGAATATGTGGAAGTTTCATGAAAAATGGTTTAAGGTAGACGGTCTACGGCAGACGGTTCTTAGGTCACCAATCCGTTGGTTTACTGCAACGCAGACCTTCGATAAAAATCGTGGTAAGCAGTAAACCATGCACCATAATACCATGTACCGTAAAAAGAATACCAATTAAAAAATAAATAAAAGATGAATGCAGAGATGCATCCTAAAAGGAAAGATTAAGCGTTAAAAGAATCTCGCTTTTTAGTATTTTTAAAAATTAAAATTTTCATGGAACGAAGTTAAAAAAGATATGGTTAAATTCCAAAAATCAATTTTCTGAAAAAATATCCCTCAATAAACTAGACAATTAATAACTTTACCCGTTCTAGGTAAGAGAAGCCAGATGTCAGACCGAAAATTTTATTTTCTGTCAGATGTCAGACTTAGTTTGTGTGAAAATCTCAAGATCAGGTGTTTGCGCAAGTACTATCTGACTTCTGACAGTTGATGTAATAAACGGTCTGACTTCTGACATCTAAATAAATTAACAGATTCCACTATAATGTCAGAAGTAGTAACCTTAAACATAAAAGAGACCCTCAATGATTTATTTGCGGGAGAAAAATTAAATAAAAAACGTGCAAAGGCAATATTAACCGCTGTCGGTAAAGGACAAGTCAATCCACATCAAACGACTGCTTTATTGACCTGTTTTCAAATGCGACCGATTACGGGAGAAGAATTAGCAGGATTTAGAGAAGCGATGATAGAACTGGCTTTATACATCGACATTTCGGATATGGATGCGATTGATATGTGCGGAACAGGAGGCGATGGAAAAGATACTTTTAATATCTCGACCACATCTTCATTTGTAGTGGCAGGAGCGGGGTATAAAGTCGCCAAACATGGTAACGTCGGTGTATCTTCTAATTGTGGTTCGTCCAATGTTTTGGAACATTTAGGTTATGAAATGACCAATGATTATGGCAAATTAAGAGCTAATTTAGATAAAGCCAATTTCTGTTATATGCACGCACCCTTATTTCACCCTGCGATGAAACATGTTGGTGGAATTAGAAGAGGTTTACAGGTAAAGACCTTTTTTAATATGCTCGGTCCATTGCTAAATCCAGCCCGCCCCAATCACCAATTGACGGGTGTGTTTTCGACTACCTTATTACCTTTATATAAAGCTGTTTTTGAAGATATGGGCATCAATTATGCAACGGTTCATTCTTTGGATGTGTACGATGAAATATCTTTGACAAGTCCTTTTGAAGTGCGTTCTAATAACTTTGACGGTGTGGTGAGTCCAGCAGATTTAGGATTGAAGACATTAAATCCAGCGGACTTAAAAGGTGGCGAAACCATAGCCGATTCTGCCAAAATTTTGACGAATGTTTTAAGTGGGAATGGGACCGAAGCTCAGACTTTGGCCGTTTGTGCCAATGCAGGGTTTGCCATCCAACGCTTTAAGCCAACTGCGGATATCAAAGATTGTATTGCCGAGGCGAAGGAAGCAATTGATAATGGCAATGCGATTAAAATGTTGAAGCGTTTAGTTGGATAGGTATAAGTTTTAGATAAAATGAATTATTAATCGTGTTTTACAGTTGATATAGAAAAATGACAGAATGAA
>CAYMSC010000577.1:0-3825 GCA_964392805.1 uncultured Saprospiraceae bacterium | reverse complement strand
TTTAGAATTTTCCGCTTTTTCAAAATGATGAATTTTAGCAAGGCATTCTAAATCCCACTAAAGAGTGCCTTGCCAAATTCAAATCCCATGAACATATCCTAAAATTATTATCCCGACTTTTTCGGGATTTTTGTGATAAAAAAGTATCACACTACAAATATGCACACCATTCAAGGTTATTCAAAAAACAAAATAGGCTTATTGTGATAATAAATTCTATCTAAAAATACATTATTTATTACATAAAATACTATTAATCAATTACTTAAAAAATATATTGTAGTTTAAAATGTGAAAATAAATTATTTTTTTATTCTCTTTTTTGCAACTTTTTTTTTATTTTTTTTTAAAAAAACTTGGTTTTTAACTTTAAAATAGCTGTTTTCAAACAAAAAGCCCCTATCAAAATGATAAGGGCTTTTTTGATTCATCCATGAAATTATTATGCTTAGGATGAATCAAACTAAAAATTATTAGCGGTCTATTGCTTTAGCTTACTGCATTTCCGATTATCGTTCCATCTTGCACAATTGCGCCCTTTTTCAAAATAATAATGCCATCTCTAATACAATAAACAGGCGTTTCAGTATCTTCCAAATTGCTTCCCCCTTTAATCGTTACATTATTTCCAATCGAACAATTTTTGTCAATAATGGCATCTTCAATATGGCAATTTTTACCAATCCCCATATGTGGTCTTTTCCTTTCTTTTTTAATCTTTGCGATATCTTCCAAGGTTTCGTAATAGTCAGTTCCCATTAAAATAGATTTCTTGATCACTGTTCCTTCTTCTACCCTACTCCTAATACCAATAACCGTTTGTTCTATTCTAGCATCATGAATAATAGACCCTCCTGTGAGAATCACCTTATCATAGTAGGTCTTTCTCATTTTGGATGGCGGTAAAATTCTAGCTCTTGTATAGACTTTATCTGTATTACTAAATAAATTAAACGAGGGTATATTCTCCGTCAATTCCAAATTTGCTTCCATGAAGGAAGCTATCGTTCCAATATCCGTCCAATATCCACCAAAGGCATAGGAACCTACTTTATAACTAGAGTTAATGGCATTCGGTATGATCTCTTTTCCAAAATCATTTGCGTCAGGATAATCTGCAAACATTTTTAATAAGACTTCTTTATTAAAAAGATAGATTCCCATAGATGCTAAATAATGTTTGTCTTGCTTTTTATATTCTGCCGCTACTGGTGAAGTCCATTTAGGTAATAAATCTGTACTTGGTTTTTCAATAAATTGTTTAATCACTCCCCCTTTATCTACTTTCATAATACCAAATCCCGGTGCATCTTTGGCATTTACAGGAATTGTCGCAATGGAAATATCCGCTCCTTTTTCTAGATGTTCTTCCAATAACCGCTGATAGTCCATCTGATATAATTGGTCACCAGAAAGAATTAATACATGTTCGTATTTATGATTGACCAAATGCTTCATTGACTGGCGAACTGCATCCGCCGTCCCTTGAAACCAGTTCATATTGGAACGAGTTTGCTCTGCTGCCAAAACATCTACAAAACCATTATTAAAATGGTCAAATCCATAGGTATTTTTAATGTGTTTATTTAGAGAAGCTGAATTAAATTGAGTCAAGACAAACATTCTCCGAACGCCCGAATTCAAACAATTTGAAATAGGAATATCTATCAAACGATATTTTCCAGCTAACGGAACTGCAGGTTTAGAACGGTTTTCTGTTAAGGGATATAATCGAGTACCAGCGCCACCACCTAAAATAAGGGCTATCATAATCAGTTAAATTTTAGTGTTGAAATTGGAAAGATTGAACCTGCACCGAAAAGTCTGATATGAGCGAAAGATATTTTATATATTATAAATATTTAATATTTATTACTATTTTAAAATCAATCTTTTAGCAAAAAAAGACTTTTGGGATTAGGCTTGCAAATATAGAGAATTTCTATAACTCTTAGTTTTTTTTACACCCTATGAGTTTAAAAATTTTTATAATTATTCTGTTAAAAAATGTAATTTGGTGGCTTCAAAGATAAACCTACCTAATAATGAAACAGATAACTGCACTTACTTTATTAAAATCTGGCAAAAATGTTTTTCTCACTGGTTCTGCTGGTGCTGGAAAAACCTATGTCATTAATCAATATATCCAATATTTAAGAGAACGCAATGTACCAGTGGCGGTTACTGCGTCTACGGGTATCGCTGCCACACATATGAATGGTATGACCATACATGCGTGGTCGGGCATCGGTATCAAGGATAAATTATCCAGCGCCGATTTGCGGAATATGAAAGAGAAGAAGTATTTAAAAGATAAGATGCAGCAGGCGAAGGTATTGATTATTGACGAAATCTCCATGCTGCATAAAAATCAATTGGATTTGGTCAATACGGTTTTAAAATTTTTTAAAGACCCTTTTCTGGCTTTTGGAGGTGTACAAGTGATTTTTTCAGGAGATTTTTTCCAATTGCCGCCTGTGGGCAATCCGAATGAAAGACCTAGAGATAAATTTGCCTTTATGTCCAAGGCATGGCTAGAAGCTAAATTAGCCATTTGCTATTTAACGGAACAATATCGCCAAGAAGATAATGAATTGAATGGTATTTTGAATGAAATTCGGAACGGGAAAGTATCGGATTCGTCCATCGCTCTTTTAAAAAATGCAAGCACAACCCTTTTAACGACCTCCAAAGAACCGCCTAAACTATACAGCCATAATCGGGACGTTAATTTACTGAATATTACCCGATTGAGGGAACTTGATGGTAGGAGTAAAATCTTTCAAGCAAAAACGAAAGGCAATGCTAAATTATTAGAAACACTAAAAAAATCTGTTCGCGCTGAAGAAAATCTGGAATTAAAGAAAGGGGCGAAGGTGATGTTTGTCAAAAATAATTATGAGGTGGGTTATATTAATGGCACTTTAGGAGAAGTGGTCGATTATGCAGAAGAATCCAAGCTACCCATCGTGCAATTATCAGATGGTAAACAAATGACCGTCGTACAAGATGAATGGGCAATTGAAGATGATAAAGGAAAGGCGTTGGCGTCCTTCTCTCAATTACCGCTACGCTTGGCATGGGCGATTACCATCCATAAAAGTCAGGGGATGACCTTGGAAGCAGCGGAAATAGATTTGAGCAAAAGTTTTGAAAAAGGACAGGGATATGTAGCTTTATCTCGATTGAAAAGTTTAAAAGGACTCAAATTGCTTGGTTTTAACGATACCGCCTTAGCAGTAGATGGCTTGGCTTTTAAGGCAGATAAACGTTTTCAAGAATTGTCCACCGAAGAAGAAGAAAAATTTAATCAATTGGATTTGGACAAAAAGGCGGTTGCCTTTCTCAAGCATTGCGGTGGTTTAACCAATCCCAAAGATATTCAACGCTTCAAGAATAAAAAGAAAGAAAAGAAATCTAAACTCCCCAAGCAATCGACTTATACCATTACTAAAGATTATATTCTCCAAGGCTTGACAATTGAGGAGATTGCAGAAGAAAGAGGCTTATCAGAAGGAACGGTAATGGGGCATTTTGAAAAAATAAAATCGCTCTATCCCGAAGTGGATATTTCTAAATATAAACCCGAAGCTGCCTTATTTAGACGAATTCAAATTGCCCACAAACAAATTCTAAGCAAAAATGACCCTGAACAGGTTAGAGAAGATGGCTCGGTTAGTCTAAAAGCTATGTTTGATGCAATGAATCAAGAGGTGTCCTATGCGGAGATTAAATTGGCAGTGGTTTTTATATAAAATGTCTATTTTTTTCTTTAGTAACGACGAAATAATAAGTTGGTCATCTGGACGAGCTTATTTTGGTTCT
>CAYMSC010000576.1:0-3850 GCA_964392805.1 uncultured Saprospiraceae bacterium | reverse complement strand
GGGGTTTGAGTTAATCTAAAATTTTAAATCTTAAATCTAAAAGTGAGGCTTTCGACTCCGCCAATGGTTCGCAGAACTAAAAGAAGGGAGCATCCCCAATTACCAATTTAAATTATTAATTCTAGGCAATGGCAGAGTCGGCAAATCCTGCATAGTCGATGCGCTAAAAGAGACAATACCCCTTTTGCTCACCTAAACGCCTTACCGCATAAAGCTAAAGCGATTACCGAATGGGATAATCCAGATGCTGTTTGGACAGCAGTGGCTAAGAAGATTTTGGAAAAAGCGAAGGGGATGAGTTGGTAGAAATCGATGCATCTTGGTTTATAGGGTCAGCCTGTTTAGGTTGTAATAATAATAGCGAAATGAACGAAACCGACCTAAAGGTCGGGGACAAGAAAGCCTGAAGGCTTTACTACCGATTGTTTGCCACTTGAAATTAATAAATAGAAAAAGCCTTCATTTTCTGCCTAATCGTACCCGGTCGCATATATCGTTCATTTTCAAAAAGTTTATCAAATGGGCCTTTACTTCCCAACTTAGTTTCCTTTTTTATAAAGGCATGGGTTTGTTCGCTCCAACTGATTAATTGAAATCCTAGACCATGCGCAATAGCGATTTGGTCCGTATCGTACTCAAATTTATCCAAGTAACGAGGCGAAATCGTACTTAAAGCGATTTTCACCATAGCTCCAAATTTCTTTTTTAGATAAAAAGAAGTATGGGCTAGTTCATGTCCCATCACGCCTATCTGTCCATTAAAAGATAAGCTTTTCATTAAAATGGGGGTTAAAACAGGCTTTGTTTTTTGACTAATAAAAACCTGGTATTTGCGTTTGGCAGGTTTTCTAAATAATAAACTCCAAGTAGAAGGTCTGGATGCAAAAGGGGCAGCTCCCTTTTTCCGAATCTTAAACACAATTCTAGTATCTTTTAATTCTGGGTAATAACTTAAAGCGATTAAGGCTTGTTTTTCAAATCCTTTGGGTAATTTTTTATTATTTCCAAAAGTAGTAATTAGCTCTTGGTAATAGGCATCTGTTATCTCTGCTGGCAGCCATTCTTCTTTAACCTTTCCATATTGTCCATAAGTAGAATTGGGCAATAAAAGAAAGGCAATTATTGCATAAAAAGCTAGATAATGAAAATAAGTAAATGAAATATTTTGAGGACGCATTTTAGTCGGTAGTGATTACTAAAAGATTAAAGCAAATAATACTCCAAAATAGACCTCTTTTTATTAGAATATGCACTTAATTCCTCAATTTTTGTTCAATAATTATAACTTCTGTCTTCACCAAGTTAATCACATATATTCTCAAAAAGAAGCATCTAAAGCTATCGCAGCAGTCAATAATTTTCCAATAGCCACTTCTTCAATTTCCTCTACTGATTGATAAATTTTATAAAAGATTTTTTTATTGGTGCCGTGGGTCAAATAATTAGCTACATCTTCCAAAAGATAGCCTTGCCAAAAACCTAATAATACGCCCGATTTTATCCCACCTCTGGGAATCGACGCAGGCCAAATAATGACGATGCCTTTTTTACCATAAAAATAAGGAACATTATAGGAAATTTTTTCTTTACAATAGGTGGGTAAATGGTCTAGGATAATTTGTCGAAGGACATCGACCACCAACCATTCTGTTTCGGAGATATGAGCTTGTAATTCTAGGAGGTTTTGTATTTTTAGTGGTCGTTTCAAACTATATAAAAAGCATAATCAAAGTTAAGATAATACCGCCAAGTGTAAAATAAAGTCCTTTTTTGAAAACTTGACTACTCGGCAGAAACATCCAAAAAGCGGAAACAACAAAAAATAATAAAGCAATCCCAAAAAAGAGATTGAGCCAATACAAAGGGTCATTGGTGGTGGCTTTATGCAGATGGGTCATTTTATCTAATACAAAGGGTAATTCTTTTTTGGTGTATTTGGCGATACCCGTCTGGCTATCATAAGTACCTTGTTTAAAATGATAAACCGAGCCTTCTTTTTTATCGACCTTAAATTTTTTGATTTTTAATTTCTTGCCTGCTTCTACACCTGATAAATTGGTGGCAATCGTTTTTTCTATCTTCGTTTCTTGTTTTAAAAAATCTGTATTTCTAAAAACTAAGACGATACCACTTATCGCATAAACCGCCATAATACCCGCTAAGAAAAAACCTAAATAGCGATGAATGACTCGCATGTAATATCCTCTTGGTTTTGCCATATCGTTTGCTATTTTTGTCCATTATTGTTTGCCGCAGTAGATTTTGTTAATAAATCCGCACTTTGCAGGTTAATTAACTTTGTCATATAAGCATGAACTTCTTGAATATCGGAGGTAATGGAATTAGCAGAAATTGTCGCCCCAGAAATGCCGTCTATGTCTAATTTATATTTCAATTTATCCCCTTTATAGCCAACAAACTGCTTTAGCCAATTTTTACCACAAATTTCATAACCATAGTCTCCGGGATAATCAACTACATTCATTTTCAAAATCGTCAAATCCTTATCAAAAAAGACCACATAATCAAAGGTTTCGTAAGTTCCTCCATCCGCAGAACAAGTCGCTCCGTCCGCATAAGTACCACTTCCGCAGCCACCAATTTGGCAACCATACCCTCTTCGTAAAAGCATAAAACCTACCCTTTCTTCATTCTCTACTAAAGCCTTAACTTGATTGTCTTCAAAAAACAGTTCTAATTCATAACTTATGTCTGTTGCTATTGCAACCTCTTCCATACTTCTTTCTGGCCATAGTTTTGCTATGCCCTTATTGATTTTTTTATTGATTTTATTCGTGCGTTCTTGAGCGGTTGCATACCCTAGCATCAATAAAAAGCAACTGACCGTAAAAGTAATTCTGATTAGATTTTTCATTGTTGTGAGGTTTGGAGGTTTATAGGGTTTATGAGGTTATAGATTTATTTAATTAATAAAACCAGACTCCTACTCCTACATTCAACTGATTTCGAAAACTATCCTCTGCATCTGTTTTTAACCATTGATGGTCTAATTTTAATGCAGTACCGGGGGTGATTTTCCAAGTTAAACCAGCCGTTAATTCTGTTCTACTAAAGGCGTTATTTTGTTCTATACTGGTTGCTACTGATTGATGGGTATTGTATTGTTCGTATCGGAAAAAAGGAAATAATTCCGATTTAACTGTTTCACTTTTTTGAAAAACATTATAAGCTGCTTCTAAATAAAACCCACCTAGTCTACTCCCCACATCATTTCCTGTAAAAGCATTATAAGCGGTCGTATTAGAAAGAGACGTGTAATTATATTGCCCCCTTAATTCCCATCCTTTGACATTATACCGAGCATCTACGCCAATCATTGCTATGTTAACCGTCGAACTATCTGCCCGAGCAATTCCTTCCGAATCATCCCTATCCAAACCATTAAATAAAGTCGATTGGGAATCGCCAAAATAGCCTGCCAAGCCTAGTTTTAATCCAGAAATTCCATAAAAATCTAGCTTAGTAGAAAAATTAGGCGCACTTGAAAATGATTCCGCCCCTTTTTGGCGACCACTCCGCAAACCATTACTACCCGTAAATTTACCAGTCCCGTCGAAGCCATTAAAACCATTGACCACATACACCTGATATTTCAAAGTCAATTCATCAATTCTACCCGTAAAGCCAAAACCTAATTCTCGCCAAGTTGTCGGCACAATAAATTTATCCAAATTGGGTCGTTCAACCCCATTAAAAGTAGGGGACTCGTGGTATTCATTAACAATCCCCATCGGAATCAATAATAAGCCTGCTCGAAAATTCAAATATTTATTCACTCGATGATTGACAAAAGCCTGTTCTATAAAAACTTCTTTGACATGCTCAAATT
>CAYMSC010000575.1:0-3859 GCA_964392805.1 uncultured Saprospiraceae bacterium | reverse complement strand
CTCGTCCAGATGACCAACTTATTATTTCGTCGTTACTTAAACCTGTAATACTTAATAACAAAGTCATTTTGTAAAGAGGATGGGCTGTTTTTCAATGGGTTGAAAACCTATGGAAAAGCCAACCCGTTCATAAATGGTTCACCCGTACGGGCTCATAATTCAAAATTCTTTTGGTAAATTTATTTTTTCGTTATTACTAAAAAGGAAATATTGATTGATTGTTTTAGGTTAAAAACAGCATGTTGTAGTTCTATTTTTGTTTTTTAATACAAAATTATACGGATTTATGATGTATGATTTCTGATGTAAGATGTATGATTTTCGTTACCACTAAAACTTCTAGGTTTGACTAAGCTTTCAACCTTTATACCTCTATACCTCTATACCTCTACACCTCTAAACCTTTAAAAAATGAATTTAACCTTCGACCGCCAAAATATCTGGCATCACTATACCTCCCTAACCAACCCACTACCACCATACTTCATACTTTATACCTCATACCTAATTTAATCCATCTCAAAAGGCACATTCCGTTTAAAAGCACACCCAAAGTCAATAATAGATTCTGTCTTACGCACCCCTTTAATATGGTCAATTTTTTCATAAAGCAATTGTCGCATATGCAGATTACTTTTAGCGACGATTCTGATGTAAAGCGTATAACTCCCTGTAATATAATAACATTCAACAACTTCAGGAATTCGTTTTAATGCTTCAATAACTTCTTCCGATTTAGCATCTTCTTTTAAGATAAGTCCAGTAAAAGCGCCCCAATCAAAGCCTAATTTTTTCTCATCTAAGAGAATGGTCGTACCTTTTAAAATTTTCAATTCCTTCATTCGCATGACCCGCTGATGCACCATCGTATTAGATATACCGAGGTCGGTAGCAATTTTGGAAAAGGGTCTTTTTCCATCATTCTCAAGCGATTTTAAAATCCGTTTATCAAAAGCATCAAGATATTCAGGTGATTTCATGCTAAAAAATATTTAAATATTGAACAGAATAATTCAAAATTGCCTTAAAGGTATTCAAATAAAGTCAAATTAAAGTTTTTATCCATAAATAAAGTCAAATCTTATTTGTTTATAGGATATTTATTTAATGATATAAGGAGAATAAATATTTAAAGCTACATTTGTCACAGATTAATATAACCTCACTAGTTCAAATTTTTTAATTAAAGCTTAATGTATGAAAAACTTATTACTTTTTACGCTATCCCTATTATTTACGGTGCAACTTGCAGCACAACACACGGTCTCTGGTAGAGTAGCAGATGACTCAAATGAACCCTTAATTGGAGTAAACATTTTAGAAAGAGGAACTTCTAACGGTACAGTCACCGATTTAGATGGTAATTATAGCCTAGAAGTTTCTTCCGGTGCGGCTACTTTAGTTTTTAGCTATACGGGTTATTCTTCAACATTTATAGAGGTAAATGGAGAATCTTCTTTAGATGTAGAATTAACAGAAGGGGTTGCGCTTGGAGCAGTTCAGGTAGTTGGTTCTAGAAGTTACCGAAGAACATCAACAGATACGCCTGTGGCAGTAGATGTTATTGATATCCAAGAAGTAGCTTCTAAGAATGGTAATATTGAATTAAATCGGATATTACAATACTTAGCACCTTCTTTTAATGCAACTAAGCAATCTGGTTCGGACGGAGCAGAACATATTGATCCTGCTTCTTTGAGAGGTTTAGGACCAGACCAAACATTGGTATTAATCAATGGTAAGCGAAGACACCAATCTTCATTGGTAAATATCTTTGGTACGAGAGGGCGTGGAAATACAGGAACAGACTTTAATGCGATTCCTGCTTCTGCTATTGAAAGAATTGAAATTTTAAGAGATGGTGCAGCAGCACAATATGGTTCTGATGCAATTGCAGGGGTAATCAATATTGTAATGAGAAAAGGAACAAACAAGTTAACAGGTTCAGTTACTGCGGGTGGATATAACCCAATTGCACCAGGTGATTTTGAAGCAGGTACGCCGAATACATCTGGCAACTTCTTAGATTTAGACCAAGATGGTACCCAAACTAGAAGTGATGACCCTACTTTGGACGGGATTACTTATAAGGTGGCTGCTAACTATGGATTTGATTTAGGAGAGAAAGGTGGTTTTGCGAACTTCACTACAGAATTTATTAATAGAGATAGAACATTAAGACCTGGGGCTACTTTCCGTCGAGGGATGGGGGAAGCAGCGATTAGTGGCTTTTCTTTCTTTGCAAACTCTGCGGTGCCAATTAGTGATAATACAGAATTTTATTTATTTGGTGGTAGAAATTATAGAGATACAGATGCTTTTGCCTTTACTAGAAATCAAGGAGATGATAGAGCCGTACCAACGATCTACCCACAGGGTTTTACCCCAAGAATTACGTCTATCATTATAGATAATTCTTTGTCAGCAGGTATTCGTACAACGATTGCAGATGGCTGGGCAGTTGATTTTAATAATACGATAGGTAGTAATGATTTCCACTACTTCATTATGGGGACCAATAATGCGACTTTAGGAGCGGCCTCTCCAACAGATTTTGATGCAGGTGGCCACAAGTTGACACAAAACACAACGAGTTTAGATTTTTCTAGATACTTCAAATCTTCTGAAGTGACAGGTATCAACTTTGCTTTTGGTATGGAATATCGAACAGATAATTTTGAAATCTTTGCAGGAGAAGTAGGGTCTTACGCTGCTTTTGATGTAAATGGTTTAGAAATTACAGGACCAGACCAAGAGTCTACTGGATTTGCTGCGGGTTCTCAAGGTTTCCCAGGTTATTCACCAGCCAATGAAGTAGATAGAAGTCGGTCTAACTTTGCTTTATATGCAGATTCAGAATTTGATATTTCTGAGCGATTTTTAGTAAGTGCAGCATTGCGTTTTGAGAATTACACAGATTTTGGTAGTACCTTAAACTGGAAATTGGCTTCGAGATTTAAAGCAAGTGATAAATTTTCTATTAGAGGGGCACTTTCTACAGGTTTTAGAGCGCCATCTTTAGCACAGATATTTTATAACTTAAGATTTACAGGTTTCCAAGATGGGGTATTGACAGAAACTTTATTATCTGCTAATAATAGTCCAGTAACACAAGGATTTGGTATTCAGCCATTAAAAGAAGAAGAGTCTTTTAACATCAGTGCGGGTGTTACTTATAAGTCAGGCAACTTCTCTGCTACTGTTGATGGCTACCTTATTGATATTTCAGACCGTATCGTTATCTCTGGATTTTTTGATGCTTCTTTCTTAGGCATAGGCGTTGAAGGTGCGCAGTTCTTTGCGAATGCAGCGGATACAGAGTCTTCTGGTTTGGATGTGGTATTATCTTACAAATTGGATTTAGCGAACCGTAGTGATTTATCGTTCACTTTAGCAGGTAACTTTAATAGCTTAGAAGTAACGGACGTTAGTAACGGTAATTTAGATTTAGAAACTTTCTTTGGTGGTAGAGAGCAATCTTTATTAGAAGATGCGGCACCAAGTAGTAAATTTGCTTTTAATGCAGTTTATAGCCGCCCTAAATTTAGTGCAAGCTTAGGTTTAACTCGTTTCGGTGAAGTAAGTTATTTATCTTTTGATAATGCAACGAGAGTTAATTACGAATCTAAAATTACGACGGACTTGACTTTAACAGCTAGTTTGAGTGATAATATCAATTTCACTTTAGGTTCTAATAACTTATTTAACGTTTACCCAACACAGCAGATTGCTAGTGATAACACGGATTCTGGTGGTTTCTGGGATTCTGTTCAAATGGGTTTTGGTGGAGCTTATTACTTTGCTAGAATAGGATTTTCCTTTTAAATAACTCAACGGTAACATAGCTCTCTGAGCTGTG
>CAYMSC010000574.1:1539-3864 GCA_964392805.1 uncultured Saprospiraceae bacterium | reverse complement strand
TTACTAACATCTTAAATCCTTATTAATCAAAAATTTACAAAGTTTTCAACATCAAAAACAAAAGTTATCAACATTAAAAGTCTAGCTCCTAATTTTCAAAATGATTAACTTACTTTTGTTCTAATTCATCATTTATAACTCATCACTAAAAATGAGGTTCGGTACTAACTCCTTTCGCAAAAAATTTCCCATATTTAAGCACCATCCTAATTTGGTGTATTTGGATAGTGCTGCCACGACTCAAAAACCTAAAATGGTGATTGAGGGCATTACTCAATTTTATGAAAAAGAAAATGCCAATATACATCGAGGCATTTATGACTTAGCGGCGCAAGCTACGCAAAAGTACGAAAGTGTTCGGCAAAAAGTGGCAGATTTTATTGGAACTAAAAATACAGCTGAAATAGTCTATACAAGTGGCACTACTGCTTCCATTAATTTAGTAGCTCATTCTTTTTTATTACCTCGCTTAGAAAAAGGAGATGAAGTCTTAATTTCTGCTATGGAGCATCACGCCAACATGATTCCTTGGCAAATGGTTTGTAAGACAAAAGGGGCCAACTTGCGGATTATTCCGATTGATAAAGCTGGGAATTTGGATTTAGTGGCTTATCGCAATATGCTATCGGCAAAAACTAAAATGGTTGCGGTGGTACATATTTCGAACACCTTAGCGACCATTAATCCAATAGCTGAAATGATTGAATTGGCGCATCAACAAAACACTCCAATTTTGATAGACGGTGCACAAAGTACCGCCCACTACCCTATTGATGTGCAAGCACTGGATTGTGATTTTTTTACCTTCTCTGGGCATAAGCTTTTTGGGCCTACGGGTATTGGGGTTTTGTATGGAAAAATGGAACATTTAGAAGCCATGCCGCCTTATCAATTAGGGGGAGACATGATTCGAACGGTAACTTATCAAGAGGCTACTTTTGCGCCCCCGCCACAACGGTTTGAAGCTGGGACGACTAATATAGCTGGGGTTATTGGATTGGGCTATGCGATTGATTTTTTAAGTCAATTTGATAGCAATGAATTAGCTAAATATGTGAAGCATTTAGGGGAACTGGCTAGAGAAAAATTGTTAGCGATTAACGATTTATCCATTATTGGGAATGCTCAATATAAAACGGGTATCGTTTCTTTTGTTTTGAAAAATGTTCATCCGCATGATGTTGCTACTTTTTTGGGCAGTGCCAATATTGCTATTCGGGCAGGGCATCATTGTACGCAACCCTTGATGGATTTTTATGAAATTCCTGCTACTTCTAGAGCTTCTTTTTCTATTTATAATAATTTGTCGGAAATTGATTTTTTGGTGGAGGAGGTGAAAAATATTCAGGCTTTTTTTAATGGTTAAAAAATTTTATAATGTTGCTTAACTAGGAGCTTCACTAGGAGGATAGGACCACGGATTAAACGGATGGAACGGATTTACACGGATTTTCTTTTAGGTCGTGTACTTAGATTATATTTTACATTTTATCTCTCTATTAATAATACTCAGCCAAATGTGGAAAGAAATAATTACCGCTAAAACAGCAACGGCTATCCGTATTAGAATTACTCAAAACGAACAACTTTTGAGTTTTAAAGAAGTCTTTAAATTATGGAGTCAGTCCATTGAATTCAGGGATTTTTATATTCATTTACTAACAACCGATACCTTCTCTGCTTTTTATTGGGAACACCCTGGGTTGCGTACAGATTTACTACATCATCCTTATGAATTAGTACTTTTGATTAGCACTAGCTTTGGGAGGCGTACTTTGAATGAAACTGCTTTTGCTGATTTTTTTCAAAAGGATGACCTTGTTGTTAATTTTGATAATCTGGGTAAGAATGCTCGTTTGGTGGTCCCTACTCCGATTGGAGAGGTACAAGCTTACAAACATTTAGCTTCCTTTCTTCAATCAAATAAAACAGCCCAACATCATGCTTTATTCCAACAAATTGGGGAATTGATTTTGCAAAGGATGCACCCCGAAAAAACTATCTGGTTGAATACCGCAGGAAATGGGGTTATATGGCTGCACATTCGATTAGATAGCCGACCTAAATATTATAAAACGCAGGCTTATAGAAATCCTGATTTTTTGAAGTAAAAACACTTCTTATTACCTTTTCTTAGCTTTTTTCTTCATGTCCTCCAGCTGATAATGTAAAGTAAATAGGTTCTTCATTTTGTTCTTTTATAAAGACAAAGGATTTGATACTTTAGATTGAAAGTTATTATTTGAGATTGATGAATTTTGCCCTCTACTTACCTATACCTCGTCAGCCCTATCAGCCTTATAAACCCTATCAGCCTTATAAACC
>CAYMSC010000574.1:0-1439 GCA_964392805.1 uncultured Saprospiraceae bacterium | reverse complement strand
TACCTATACCTCGTCAGCCCTATCAGCCTTATAAACCCTATCAGCCTTATAAACCTTACTTATAAATCAACAATTCCATCATTTCAATAGCCGCTGCTCGACCTTTAACGGTAATCAAATCCCTCGGCGTATCATCTCCTACTTCATAGGTAATACCTTCTGCCTGAAATTGAGTTAAAAACCAACCTTTAGAGACAGGTCGCCCAACATTAGAGGGTCTTTCTCTAATTTTTTCTCCTCGTAAAACATCTCGAAAACCAGCCACCCAATATTCTTTAAATCGGGGTAAATTAGCTGCCGTTTCTTTATTGGTGTACAAGATGTCATACCATGTAGAATGAAAATCTATGCCTAATAATACTTTTGATTTATTTATTTTTGCCGTTTTTGCAATGTAATCTACCACCGTTTTAACTTCTGGTTGATTATAATATGCCCAATCTCGGTTCAAATCAATTCCTCCTGTATTATGTCGCCAATGCCCTAAATCTACACCGTCAGGATTC
Source organism: uncultured Saprospiraceae bacterium (assembly GCA_964392805.1). Taxonomy (GTDB): domain Bacteria; phylum Bacteroidota; class Bacteroidia; order Chitinophagales; family Saprospiraceae; genus JAFMDF01. Next base: position 933 of record CAYMSC010000574.1, on the reverse strand, counting down.
ATTAATGGAAAGACTAATAAATGATATTTTTTACGAAAATCATTACTCAAAGGCTTGTCTGCAAGAACTTCGTCTATGAAGGCTTGCATTGCCAAATAGCCTGTGACTTCTGGTGGGTGTTGCCGACTGATAATGGCAATCATATCTTTCTTCTTGGGTTCACCTTGGAGCATATCTAATACATACATATCCCTTCCTTGTTTACTTTTCCCTACAACTTGAAAATCCACGCCAGCTTGTTTTGATTTTTCTACACACCAGTCTTTGACCTGCTTACTGGTCTGCAGTTCTTGCGCCGCAAACCATAAGGTATCTGTTGTTAATGCTAATTGAACAAAAGCATTGATACTATCTTTCGCTAATTGAACTTTAGAGGAATCTATGATGGTCCAAGAAGTACCATCTGTACTAATTTTGGGTGGATAGCGATGAAAGCCGCTACTGTAATTTAATTCTACGACTATGTTTTTAGGCGTTGCTGCTTTTAATCGAAAAGCATAATAAGCACTTGGATTAATCGGCTTATTTTCTGGGTGAATGGTTGCTTGAAAAGTGTCTTGGTTGAGGTGTTGAAAATCATTCAGTCTTGCACCGTCAAATAAGTTGTCTGCCGCAATTCCTTCTTGCGTAGCATATACTTTTTTTTCTTGGAGCAAGATGGGTTTATCCGAAGTATCTACTGGTTTTGGAAAGTCGTAAGGTTTGGCTTCATAACTAGTTCGACAACTAATAAGCGTAATAATAAACAAAAAGACAAAAAGGGTTGTAGAGAAGGAGAACTTCATTTTTTTGGGGTCGTTTTAAATATTTATTAAAATTGCCCTAAATATAAAAAGATTGGCGAGATATTTTAGTAGAGGGAGTTAGAAATAAATAAACTACGCAAATTTGACGTAGGATTTTTTACATCAGACAAGGCATGAACCCGTACGG
>CAYMSC010000573.1:0-3864 GCA_964392805.1 uncultured Saprospiraceae bacterium | reverse complement strand
AGCTAGTTTTTCAGCCCTAAAGGGCTTTGACGGGAAAGCCTGAAGGCTTTTCTACCGATAAGCCCCCATTACTCCGCAACTTTGAATTGATTAATAAAGCCGACTCACCAAAAACTTACCATTAGCCATCCCTTGATTGGGCAATTTAACTTGATAAAAATACAGACCATTTTGATAATTGCTTACATCCAATCTGATGGTTTCATCGTATGGAGTGTCAATTATTTGAGTCCTCATAATTTGTCCAAAAGCATTAATAACTTGTAAGGTCGCATTGCCTTTAGCTGCCAAACTAGGAATACGTAAGAAATATTCGGTTTGTGCTGGGTTTGGATAAGCGGTTAATTGTACGTCATTCGTTTCTCTAATGATTGGACTATTGTTTAGCATTAAAATGGATGTTTCGCAAAGTACATTATAGGCTTCATCAAAAATCCGAACTAAATATCTTCCCGTTGGAATGTTGGTCGCAGTAATGGTGCTACCGCATTCCCACATACAAGCGAAGGCATCTTTATAATGGGCATCAATCACTTTCATATGATAGCTTTTTGCTTCATTCCCGATTAATTGTACCGTCCCATTTCTGTAAGTAATCGTTGCATCGTCACAGCGGAAAATTCCATTGGTTGGGATAGATTCATCTACTAAAGTGATGGCTTGTTCACAAACTAATGCCCATTCCGTGTCATAAATTTTGACGACATATTCCCCGAAAGGTAAACTAGCTCTTTGTTCATTGCCACAATTTTCCGTACAATTAAAAACTTCGGAGTAGTCCTCATTAATGTCGTGAATTTTAAAGAAATAACTCCCATCTGGTGTACCACTCATGATAATCGTTTGGCTATTATAAGCGATATTAATAACCCCACATTCGATATTGGTGAACGAACAAGCACCAGGTGTCCATGATTTTAAGCCTAAGTTTTGTGCCACACATTCATTATCATAGGTATTTCCGTCACAGGCACAAACAGGTTCAAATATTTCTGGACAAGGAGCGCCAGGGGTTGGTAAGCCTTGGCAATCATTTTCACAATCATCTTTTAAAATGGTACTAATTTTCACCGCTTTTTCAAAGAAATCGCCACAAGGAGTGCCTGTATTATCCTCCCCTTCTTCACAGAATAGAATAGACTCAAATTCACATGAAATTACTCGATTAACTGCATCAGGGCAATTGATAAAATCGCCTAATGATACTAAATAATTCTGCCCTTCGTAGCTATAAATCGCTATTTCGGTCATGCAAAAAGCGCATAATTCCTCACTAAAATCTAATGTAGCTAATATATCACATGTTCCGTCATTATTACATTCGCCTTCGGATGCGATTTCCACACCTGCACAGGCAGCTTCGCATTCGTTGCCATAGGTTTGACCATCTACACCACAAACAGGATCATAATTTTCTGGGCAAAGACATTCCACTTCACAAGGTCCTTCCGTCCAAGATTTAACACCTGATACAAATGCTTCGCAGTCATTGCTATAAGTTATTCCATTGCAACCACATACAGGGGCAAATACTTGAGGACAGGCAACGCCTTCTAGTGGAGTATCTAAACATTCTTCGCAAGCGCCATCGAATGCTACTTCGACTCCTGCACATGCTGCTTGACAAGCATTGATATAGGTCATACCATCTATGCCACAAACGGGAAGGGCTACTGTCGGGCAAATACAAGTACATTCGCCTTCTGCTAAAATATCTACACCTGCACAGTCTGCTTCACAGCGGCTACCATAGGTTTTGCCATCAGCCCCACAGACAGGTTCATATACAGGTGGACAAATACAAGGTGTGCAATCCTCTTTTAAGACGACTTCCACTTTTTCGGCTACACTAAAAAAATCGCCGCAAGTACTCATCAATTCCCCTCCACCATCATTACAAAATTCTTCGCCTGTTTCACAATCTACGACTACATTAGGTACATCCGCACAAATAATATTATCTCCAAGAGAGACCAAATAATTTTTGCCATTATAGGAATAAATGGCTATTTCCGACAAACATTGACTGCATAAATCAGGGTTTAAGTCGATTAAATTTAATAATTCACAAGTTGTTATTGGTGCACATTCTCCCTCTGCAATAATGTCTACTCCTGCACAATCTGCCATACAGCGATTACTATAAGTTTTTCCATCTACGCCACAAACAGGCGCATATTCTGCATCGCATCCACATGAACCACATTCCCCCTCTGCAACAACTTCTATTCCTGCGCAGGCAGCTTCACATTCATTGCTATAAGTTTGACCGTCTGCCCCACAAACGGGCGCAAATATTTCTGGACAAATACAACCGCCGCAATTTTCTTGAACAATAGTTTCTAATTTTTCGGCTTTTTCTAAAAAGCCATTACAAGTAGACCCAATAATGCCGCCAATGAAACAAAATGCTTCCCCTGTATCACAATCAAGCACTCTAGTTTGCCCATCTGCGATTAAGACATTGTCGGCTAAAAAGACTAAAAAACTTGCTCCGTCTAATTCATAAACTGCAATTTCGTTTAATCCTTGTTCGCATAAATTAGTTGGTAAAGTGATTCGGGCTAATAAATCACACGTAGTGACAGTTGCACATTCTCCTTCTGTTGCTATTTCCACACCTGCACAAGCTGCTTCACAGGAATTACCATAGGTTTTTCCATCTACACCACAAACTGGCATATAAACGGCTGGACAAAAACAACCATCTAAAAATACGTCAATCGTTGTCTCACAAATGCTTTCCCAATTATCATTAAATAATTGAACTTGAACATGGTATTCGCCTGCATTTAAAGCCGAAAATTCGATTTCATTACCACAATTATCATTACAGGCTGCCTGTTCTTTCCAATCACGATCAAAAATTTTGATAATGGCTTTAGGAGCAGTAATGTTATTGACTTGAATAGCCGTATTGGTTGTGCTTACTACTAAATCGTCACACTCCGTAGCAAAGGCGGAGGACCATGTGAAAAATAGTAAGAATAGGGTAGGGAAGAAAGTGGAAAAATATTTTTTTCGGTTTTTGAAATAAAATGGATTCATGTTCTTTAGTTTTAACAGATGTTGTTTTTTTAAGTGTTGATATTAAAATAGAGTGAGGTTAGTTATAAAAAGGTTGGGGTGTTCGCTTTTTATTTAAAAAGTGTTTGAAATTGTTAGATAGTAAAGTGGAGTGGTTACTTTTGTTAGATAAAAATACTTAAAAATGGGAAGAATTCCTAATTGACGATATTTTCAAAATGGAATGTAGTATTTTTGAAATTGCTAATACCAATCGTATAAAAAAAGTTCCCATATGTCCAATGCTTCCGAACCCATCAACCCAATGTCCCGCCTTTTTCGCTACTTGCGGAACTACAAAAAAGAGGTAAATATTTCTGTATTTGCCACCATTACCAATAAACTATTCGATATGATGCCGCCATTTTTGACGGCTTGGATGATTGACTCCATGAGTGGAAATGTACCAGCTTGGATTCCTAGTTGGACAGGACTGAGTGACTTATGGGAAATTGCGCTTTTTATTTTCATTATAACCATTATTATTTTTGGCTTTGAAAGCTTTTTTGAATGGATGTTTAAAAGAGGATTTATGCGCTTGGCACAACGAGTACAACATGATTTGCGCTTGGATGCTTATAACACCATGCAAAGTCGAGAAATTGCCTATTTTGAAGAACAACGGACAGGCAATTTGATGTCGATGCTCAATAATGATGTCAATCAATTAGAGCGATTTTTAAATGGCGCTTTTAAAGAAATTATCCAATTAATCATCTTGGTCATCGTGGCAGGTTGGGCATTATTTAGTTTCTCTTGGGAGTTGGGGGTCATTAGTATGGCTTGTATTCCCTTCAT
>CAYMSC010000572.1:0-3866 GCA_964392805.1 uncultured Saprospiraceae bacterium | reverse complement strand
TAACTCACGCTTTGCGGTCAAGCTATTCCGTGATAACACCGTTGTTTCAAAACATTTACTTAACATAATATTAATTATAGGTAAAATTGTATTGTCCTGAAAAAGGTTAATACACAGGGATGGATACTTCAAAAAGTTGATAGTTTTTGAAATATCGAGATAATAGGAAGGCAATCCCTCTCCTATTTATATTGCCTTGAAATAAGGCTGACACCAACTAGCGCAAAAAAATGGAGAATTAAGAAACGATTCCTAAAGGAGCAGTGTTCTTCCACTTCCCTCTCGTAAAATCAGGAAATGCTTGTGGCATACCACCTTGGGCAACAGAAGCTTCACTCAAAGGAGAAACGGCTGACCAAAAACATCCTTCATAAACATTTTGGTCTAAAGGCAATCCCTTTTGCAAACATTCTAAAATCCTGAATGCCATAATTCCGTCCATGCCACCATGTCCACTTCCCTCCGAGCGGGCGACCATTCGCTTATACAGTGGATGGTCATATTTTTCATAAAGTGCTGCTAATTGGTCTCCTTGAATCCATCGGTGGTGACTGTCATTAATACCTTCAAAACCGCCTTCTAAGGCAACTCTAGTTGGAAAACCTGCCAATGTTCCCTTCGTTCCTTGTACTAGATTATGACGAGAATAAGGTCTTGGACTCGTTTCATCCCATTGTATCATAATGGTTCGCCCTAAAGTGGTTTTTATAATGGAAGTATTCAAATCTCCCCCTTTAAAATCTAATTGGTTCCATTTGTGGTCTGCTGCATAATTTTTCTCTGCATATAATTTACGACCTCTAGCTGGTGTTGAAAAAGAGACGATACTACCAAAATTATCATCCTGTCTCGCTAAATTCATGTATTGTGCAACTGGTCCAAGCCCATGCGTAGGATATAAATTTCCGTTTCTATTAGCATAATGAGGTGTTCGCCAAAATCCAGTCCCTCGTTCTTCATTTTCCATTTGGAAACGTAGTTCATGGATATAGGCTGCTTCTGCGTGCATTAATTCTCCTATAACTCCTTGCTCACACATATTGAGATACATCAACTCATCTCTTCCATAATTCACATTTTCCATCATCATACAGTGCTTCTTAGTTTTTTCAGAAGTATTGACAATCTCCCACATTTCTTCAATGGTCAATGCCATCGGTACTTCCACAAAAGCATGTGCTCCTTGATTCATTGCCTCTATAACCATTGGGGCATGATTCTTCCAATTGGTGCAAATAAATACCACATCTGGTTTGACTTCCTTCAATAATAATCGCCATTTGTCTTCGCTCCCATAATATTGAGCAATATTTTGGTGACGTTGACCTGCACCAACCTTTTCACAAAACTCGACTTCTTTCTTCACATTGTCTTCGTATAAATCAGAAATGGCGACCACTTCAAACCCATCAAAATCTGCTAGGAAACGTAAATGATTTGGTCCCCTATACCCTACCCCAATAAAAGCAGCTCTCACCGTTTCCAATTTCGGAGCAGCAAAACCACCCATATAGGTTCCTTCAGAAGCAGGAATTGCCTGGGGTGTGGCACAATTTGTCATACTAGTCCCCATTGCCAATCCTGCTCCAGAATAAGCAGTATGTTTGATAAATTTTCTTCTATCTAGGTTTTTCATTTTATAAAATTTAAAGGTGTTTGTCAAAAGAATGAGGAAAAATTGTAATCGTAAGAAACGACAAAAAATCGAAAATTTATAGCCTAGTTTACAAAAATTGCTTCGGATAATAAAATGCAGCTACTTTCCCCGTTTTTTCATTCAAATCGTTCCAATCATCAATATCCGCGGTCACTTTTACGATGCCACAAGTAGGCACATTGTCAATATAATCTCCTTCAAAACTATTGGCAATAGAAGTAAAGGCAGGATTATGTCCAAAAACTAAAATTGTCTTATAAGTATTAGGCTGGTTTTGAACAATTTTTAGGACGGTGCTAGCATAAGCTTCATAAATGGAAGGCGTTTTAATAATCTCCTCTTTAGCAATGCCAAGTGCTTTGGCAAAATGAGCAGCCGTTGTAATTGCTCTATTAGCAGTACTACTGACAATCGCATCAGGACGAATGCCCATTTCCTGCAATTTCTCCGCCATCATCGGCGCATCCCTCTTTCCTCGTTTATTAAGTGGTCGGTCAAAATCTTTTAAGGACATATCAGACCAACTAGATTTAGCATGTCGAATAAAATATACGGTTTTCATAAAATGAATAATAATGAAAAAATAATTCTTCCCCCCTTGTTTTTAAGCCTTCACGTTGTAAATTTACGGAAATAATATTGTTCAATCAGAACGAGGTTGTCTCCTAAGTAAAAAATAAATTACTAAAACCGAATTAAATACCGAAATCCCTTATGTGACAGCCTCTGGTACAAAACATACTTATGCCTGAAAACAATTTAGGAACATCTAATCAAGCTACTCCCAATAAACATTGGCATGAAAAAACAGCAGGGGAAATATTAGACAGCATTAAAGAATTTCTTTGGGATTTAGTGGATTTACGGGATGGGATGGACCAAAAAGGGACCATTAAAAATATCGTTAATAATCGACGAATGAAGGGTGCAAATGCCTGGCTGTTGATGTGTTCGATTATGGTAGCTTCCCTTGGATTAGACCTCAATTCTCCTGCGGTAATCATTGGTGCCATGTTAATTTCTCCTTTAATGTCGCCAATTTTGGGGATTGGACTTGGGGTAGGAATCAATGATAGAGAAACCTTGTCTACTTCTATGCAGCACTTCATGTTAGCTGCAATAATCGCATTGGCGACCAGTTATATTTATTTCCGATTTATTACGCCATTCGGGGAGTTGACCGATGAAATAAGTGCAAGAACTGCCCCTAATTTATTAGATGGTTTAGTCGCTATTTTTGGCGGAACAGCAGGAGTTATTTCGACCACTCGGAAAGATAAATCCAATGCTATACCGGGTGTCGCTATTGCCACCGCATTGATGCCACCTGTCTGTGTGGCAGGTTTTGGTTTAGCTAATGGACGGTATGATTTTTTCTTAAAAGCTTTTTATCTTTTCTTTCTAAACTCCTTTTTTATTGCGGTATCTACATATTTAGTCATTCGACTATTAAGATTTCGATATAAAGAATATCCTAATGTAAAAGAAAAGCGGAGGAATAAAATTTTTATTATTATTTTTTCCATTCTAATATTATATCCAGCACTCAATATCTTATTATCCACTTATAATGATTTGAATGAAAATCAGAAAATTGACGACATCCTAACCGAACATTTTGAAAATGACTTTACAGCAATAGCAGATATAGAAAGAGTTAAGACAGATACGACCATTGACTTGGACATCCAATTGATTGGTCAGCCTGTGGAGCAAACGGTAATTGATTCTTGTGAGCAATTATTATCTCAAGTTATTGGCAAAACGATTAAAATCACAGATTTTCAAAGTAAGGAAATTCCCTTTGATGAAATACAACGTCTAAAGAATGAAATAGGTGGTTTTCAAGGACAATTTAGTACTAAAATCGAAAATTTAGAAAAACTTCAGGGGGAAAGAGAACAGGAAATCGTTAATTTGAACAATCAAATGGATAGCCTGAAGAACCAAGTAATTTTAGCGAATATCTTTAAAGAAACTAGAACTATTTATCCATTGATTGATAAGATGGGCTTTGCCAGAGATTTTCAACAAACCAATTTTCAAGAACAAAAAGAACTGCCATTACTTTTAATAAAATGGAATCGCAGGAAAAGTGCCACAGGAAAAGTAAGAGACCAAGAAAAAATTATAGAATTTATGAAAATCAGAGCTAATTTAGATACTTTAATCGTTGCAACATATTAGAGATCCTATTTTTTGCGTTTGG
>CAYMSC010000571.1:0-3884 GCA_964392805.1 uncultured Saprospiraceae bacterium | reverse complement strand
ATATCACTAGAACCATTGTTCTAAGGAATGCGATAAAAATAAATTTACATTTTCGTCGAGTGATTAGTTAAATAAACGATTCACTTCAAGTGTTTTAGTTAATCACTCGACTCAAAGAAATGTAAATTTCTTTTTATCTTACTACTCATGTATTTTTTAATTCATTAAAATTATTTAAAAACCAAAGTCATTTCAAATGAAAAATTTAACTATTCTAAAGTATGCTTTTTATGCAGTATTCGCTATTGCCTTCCTTTATAATTGTGGCGGTAGTTCCAGTTCAGAGATAGAGTACGAAGAGGTAGTCTTACCAACGGAAGGCTTAATTACTGTTGTGAAAGAAGTAGAAACTGATCAATTTAAAATTGACGATGAAATCACTATTCCTAATACGGAAGAAAGTTTAATCGTTGCCAATTATTTAGATGAAACTTCAGATACTTTCACTTTAGCAGAAGCTCGATTAATGGAAGCTAATGGCTATCAAGGGCGAAGCGGTTCCGTTATGAGAGCAGCATCTTATGGTTTTTTTGGCTACATGATGATGCGTAACATGAGTAGTGCTCGTCGTCCACAGCAAGGAGCTTACACTAGCAAACAAGCTTATAACAAAACGAGCAAAACAGCTGGTCAATCCTTAAACAACACTGCTTCTAGAACTCGAAGAGTAAAACCTGGTTCTGGAAAATCTGGTTATGGAAGTGGTAGTAAATCAACCCGTTCTTTTGGTGGATAGTCGACTCATTTACACAGAAGCCCTTTATGCAAGTGTCTTAAAAAGAGAAGGGTTAAATTGGCTACAAGACGGAGAAAACGAAGATTACTTAAGTAATGTTTTTGTCCGAATTTCCAAAAATGAATTAGATGCTTTTAAAAAAGTAGCTATTGAGTTAACTGATTTAGGTATCATAGCTGCCAAAAATATTGCAAAAAATGAGTTATGGGAAGAAGCAGGCATTCCAAAAAATGCGATTAAAGTAGTCAAACACTCACTGAAATACGAACTAGAAATGCACCTGCTAAATCGTTTCGATTTTGCAGGTGGCATTAATGGTTTGCCCATTAAATTAATCGAATTTAATGCCGATACTTGTTCTTTAATGCCCGAAACAACCATTGTGCAAGAAGAACATTGGATACAAGAACAGTACAAATTATCTGATAAGCCTTATAATGAATTGATTGTGTCCTTAACAGATCATTTCAAAAAAATAATTCGGCTTAATCCTAAAAAGGATAAAACACTACTCATCTCTACCTTAGATTTTGAAGAAGATTTAATTAATGTCGATGTCATCATGAAGGCTGCCAAAAGAGCAGGTTTTGATGATGTGCAACAAATGCCTTTAGACAAGATTATTTTTGCCCCCGATGACGGTGTCTTTATCGAACTAGGACCAGAAAATTATCAACGCTACGACTTTTTCTACAAATTTATCCCTTGGGAGTTCATCGCCTACGAAGAACCCGAATTAATGGATATTTTAACAGAAATCGTTGTCAATGATTTTGCGGTCGTGTTAAATCCTGCATTTACCATGCTATTGCAATCCAAAGCAATTTGCAAATATATGTATGATTTAGAACCGAATAATCCTCATTTGTTAAAAACTTCCTTTGATGCCAATGACTTTCCTGATAATAAATTTGTCAGCAAGCCAATTTTTGGTAGGATGGGTGAAAATATTGCTTATCACGACGGAACGGCTGAACCTACCTATGAAACAGAAGGAGATTACGAGGATTTTGACCGAGTGTATCAAGCCATAGCCGCTTTTAATGAAGATAGAGAAAAGCATCGCTACCAACCGAGCATTTTTTATACCAATGAACCCTGTGGTATGGCGATTCGTCGACAAGATGATTTAATCATTGATGATGATGCGGAGTTTGTGGGACATACGGTTGCTAGGCAATAGAATTGTTTTTTTTGAAACACAAAAGGTAATAAAGGACACAAAAGTAAGGCACAAAAGGCTTATTAAAATTAATCTTTTGTGAATCTCTTTTGTGTTCTTTTGATTCTTTGTGATTCAAAAACTAATTATAGTATTTGTAAAGAATATCCTATATTTTCAAATCTTTAAAAGCCTTCATAGCCATAATACTTTCCAAATCATCTCTACTAAACAAATAATTATACATTTTTACATTCACCCCTCGACTATCAATATCTACAATAGAAAATCCATTCTCTTCTACATTTTCAAAAGGTTCTTCTATACTAATTGCTGCGGGGGTAGCTGCTTTTATCTTTCTAAAAGTAGAGGGAAATACCGTACAACCAAGTGGGCCTGTCAAATAACAATTAATAGGATTATCACTCATATCTATTGCCCCATTTCGGTAAACTTTCCCTGCACCAAAAGCATGTAAATCACCACTCAACATAATTGGCTTTTTATGCTTTGCTTCATACATATTTTGCAAAATTCGGTCATGTTGTAATTGCCAACCTTTTTGCCAATAGGGTTTATTCAAATCATCGTGCAATTTACCATCTTTCCCCAATAAATCTGGATACCATTCCAACCATTTTCCTGCCGACCAGCCAAAAGGAGTGGAAGGTACATGGAAGGTATGTTTCACATCTTTGGAAGCCGTTCTACTATGCAGCCAGTTTTCCGTAGCAGCTGGTAAAAACTGAGCTTTTGCTCCAGCTAAAGTTACAAATCTACGACAGTCATACATCAACAATTCGGCTAGTTTTCCATAGCGTAAAGTACCATACGTTTCGGAAGCACCTACTACCCTATCTCCTGCATGAGAGCCGGGCAAATCACCAGGTCGATTTTCATCAGGTAAAAATTCTGGAAAGTACATTTGTTGTACCGTTCGGCCCAATTCCAATTGAAATGGCTTTGGCGGAAAGGTAATTAAAGCATCATTAGCTTCATCATTTTCCCAATAATCATGATCATCATTAAAAAAGAAAACGGGGGTCGACCGACATGCTGTTCCGTATAAATCTATGATTTGTGGACTCACCGCTTTTTTTAGCACCGCTTCATTTTCAGTACCTAAAATGGGTTTTGTTTCATCAAATTTACCTGCAATTTCTATTGCCATTGGATTTTCACTAGTCCCTAGTCTTCCTTTTCCATTTCCACTCAAATCCCAATAAACCGTATCTCCAATAACAACCATCGCATCAGGTTGATAACTCAAGCCTTTATTCAATAAATGGACTCTTTTTTGGGCAAAATGCTTGGGCTGCTCTTTCTCGTCCTCAGGAATAGGTAATAAATTTTGCGCCAAAGGATGTCCACCAGCACAAGTAAAAACCATTAATTTCAGTTGACGAACATCAGCATCTGGCGCAGGAAATGTTTTTAATTCCCAAGCATCACATAAAGGCGTTTGCTTATCAAACAGACGCAACGTATAATTGGTATTGGCGGTCAAATTTTGCCCATCAAATACCCAAAAGTAGCCTTGACTATCTCGCATTTTTCCTTTTATCACTTGATCGCCAATTTTTAAAATCGGAGCTTGTACCACTCTTTTAAAAGAAGTCGAAACGAGCATTCGGTTATGGTTCACCGTTGGTAAAATATGGGCAACATCTCCATCCTGCCAATTACTTTCTTGTTCGCCCGTCTCTGTTTTATCGTTTAGACAACCGATAAAAGATAAACCTGCTCCGAGGTATAAACTGTTTTTTATAAAATCTTTTCTGTTCATAAATAACAACGTTTTCTAAGCGATAAAGGTAACATGGCTCCGTGAAAGTAACATAGCTCTCTAAGCTGTGAAATATAAGGGCTTGTGTAAAATCAAAAATTGAAATCGTTTAAAATATTTCATTTTGTAATTTATTTATTTTTAGAATATTTTAAATAATAAAAGTATTTACTTTCACAGCTCAGAGAGCTATGTTACTT
>CAYMSC010000570.1:0-3888 GCA_964392805.1 uncultured Saprospiraceae bacterium | reverse complement strand
TTCTACTCCTCCGAATTCTTCGCTCTCTCCAATCTTTTAAGGTCTTTTTTGCTTAATCTTTCCCCACAATCCGATATTGTATTACTATCAATACAAACAATAGATAAATCTGATCCCGTTTTAGCAACCGTAATTTGCTGACTTACATTAGCTCGTTCACTATTCGGCGGATAAAATGGGTCAGTAAAATTTTCCATGAGCATAATAGGTTGCCCCGTACAGTCTCCGCCATTTTTAAAAGAAAACAAAGGAATGGTCCCATCTTTTTGATAACGAATATTTCTAGTCCCAAAACTAGCTAATCCAAAAACGATATAATCGTAAGCGGAATCTTCATTAGGCGCATTCGAGCGGCCATTCTGACTGAATTCTACCCCTTCTATTAGATTTTCAAGATTCGTTACTTCAAATTTTCCTGTCGGAACTTTTAACGTTACTTGAGCAGTAGCAGTTGTATGATAAGGAGGATTAATGGTTTGATTTGATAGAATGGAGACGGTAAATAGTCCATCTTCGGCTTCTAAAATGTAAGTGTATACACAATCGGTGATTGTAGCAGGTTCTTTAGGAGATAGCTTTGTCGTTGTTGTGAAAGCCAATAATGGTACAACAATAATAACTAATCGGAATGCTAATAATTGTAGATTTAAGATTTTTTTCATAATGGTAATTGTCAAGGTGTTAAGAGAATATGTTTATATCGGTGGGCCTTTTATGAAACACTTAAATTGGACATAATTAGATTAGCGGGGGGAATCTAATTTAGATAAACAAAAATAATGCCCTATTAAAATAAAAAAGCCCGAAGCTGCTCCCACGAAGCTTCGGGTCGATAGATTTGTTTATCACAAATCCTATGAATATAGTACCAAATTATTGTCGATTACCTTAGGCTAAATGCCGTTGACCCTAAATAGCCTGCATTGGACCATAATGCCACATTATACAAGCCTGCCTCCATTTTATCCGTTGGCTGAAAAGCCATACTTAATTGTTGATTTTCGTTTAGTGCGATGGTTTCCATGTCTGCTACTTCTACTTTTAAGTCTCCTTCTGCTGTTGGGACATCCATTGGCGTAGAAGCAATTTTTGATACAGGAATGCCTTCTCCGTCTGTTACTACTAAATAAATTTCGTGCTCTTTTTGTAGTGCTGCTGGAATATTAGCTAAGTCAAAATGTACTTTAATCGCTTTAGCTTGTTTTGCTTTGGAAGTCAACTTATCCTTACGCCCTGCTACTTGAATTTGGAATCGGGTCGCTTGGAATCCTGCCGGTGCCAAGGTGAATAAGCGTTGTTGCATTTTTGTCGTTTTAGCTGTTAATGTCTCCACTTGTGCTACTAATGCGGTGTTTTCATCATTGGTAGCGGCTAGTTCTACATCCAAAGACTCTTTGGCAGCGTTCAAATCTTTATTATCGGTTTCTAAGCTAGCGATTTGGGCAAATAATTCTTCTTTAGCTGTATTCAAATCAGCGATGCGTTGCTGCATTTCTTCATTGCTGATTTGGGTATCAGATAAGGCTTTTTTGATTTTTAAAATACGTCCTTTTAAACCTTCAATTTTAGTTTCTGCATCTACAATTTTAGCTTCTAGCTCCGTATTTTTTACGGTTTCCGCTTCGTAAGTAGTAGTCAATTGACTGACTTCCGCTTCTAAGCCTAGTTTCTCATCGTTTAGCTCTGTTAATTCTGTTTTTAATAGGGTGCTTTTATTCGCAAAAACATCGGATTGATTGCTGTAGTGATAAACGCCACCGAGTGCAGCTAAAAGGAATAAACCTAAAGCGGCTATTGCTACTTTAAATCCTGTTTTGCTCGTATTTGAATCGTTGTTTACATTAGACATGTTGATGATTTTTAACTCGTGATTAATGAAGTTTGGTTAATAATTTAGGACCCAAATCTTAGGGTTTGCACCCTAAGTTATGATATGTCGCTCCGTTGGAGCTATGTGGACATTACATAGATTTTAGGCGCTTTTTACAATTTTGAAAACTGCAAAGGTCAGGGATAAAAAGAGATTTGATATTATTTTATTTTGTGATGCGTAGTGACATGGGAGGTTGGTGTAGTGAAGTAGGAGAATATTGATAGTGGGATACTGGTTACTCATACCGAGCATCCCCAACCAAAGGCAGCAGTTCCATCCTCACGACTTCCAAACTATAAAACCCAAATTCCACAACCACTTTCCCCCACATTCGATAAATCCCTTTTCCTCGAAAGGGAAAATTTTTAAGTGGATGTGGAAAATGGGTGGTATCTAAAAAAGCACCTTTGGTATCTAGCCAAGTGCCAAACGCCATATGTTTGCCGTTTACGGTACGAACACTTTTTCGACAAACATAATAGCCTAAGATTTCAACCATTTTATTTAAAAATTGAGGAAATTGACTAGCCGTAATCGCTTTGGGGAAATCTTTGTTTTTTAATAAAGAAAAAGGAGAGCCTACGGGAAAACCCAATAATTCAATTTCATCAAAAGCTTGGTCAAATTTGCCTGCTTGTAAATTGGGTAATTGGTATTCTTCAAAAGGGGCATCAAAAAGGCTGCCTGATGATTCCCAATCTTTTTTGGGATTAAACACGACATTTTTCTCCCACATCAATGCAGCTTTACTTTTACCCGTAAAACGAAAAGCACCGATGCGAATCAATATTTCTAACTGGTCGGTAGAGATATTGACTCGATTGACAAAGTCTGCTAAATTTCTATAAGTGCCATCTGTTCGCCTTTGTTTTAATAATAAATTGGCAACTTTCCGCTCCATTTGATGGAGATGAACAAATCCAACATAAATATTTTTGTCTTCGATATGCGTGAGGTACTGACTTCTATTGATACATGGCGGATGAATCGTCGCGCCTTGCATTCTAGCTTCATGGAAATAATATTCGGTGCGATAAAAGCCGCCAAAATTATTGATAACGGCGACCATAAACTCTAAAGGGAAATAAGTCTTTAAGTATAAACTTTGAAAACTTTCTATGGCAAAACTGGCAGAATGTGCTTTACAAAAAGAATAACCTGCAAAACTTTCTATTTGCCGCCAAACCTCATTAGATAGTTCCAAGGTGTGTCCCCGTTTGGCACAATTATCAAAGAATTTTTGTTTGAGTTTTTCAAAACTATCTCCTTTGTTTTTTTTGCCTGTCATCATACGGCGCAAAACATCACTTTCTCCTAAACCCAACCCTGCGAAATGATGAATAATTTTCATGGTATCCTCTTGATAAACCATGACTCCATAAGTATCGGACAACTGTTCTTCAAAGACGGGATGTAAATATTTAAACCGATGGGGATGATGAAACCGATGGATGTATTCCCGCATCATACCCGATTTAGCCACGCCCGGGCGAATAATAGAAGAAGCTGCCACTAGATGCCGATAATCATCACAGCGCAGCTTCTTCAGCAAGCCTCGCATAGCAGGCGATTCAATATAGAAACAGCCAACACAATTGCCCGATTTTAGCTGCTGTCTAACCTGCTGGTCTTGCATAATTTTTTTTACCTGATACACATCTACTGCTTTTCCTTGATTTTCTTTGACGATAGTGACCGCATCTTTTATATGACCCAATCCTCGCTGACTTAAAACATCGTATTTATGAAAGCCCCAATCTTCTGCATCGTGCATATTAAAATGCGTAATCGGAAAACCTTTAGGCATTAATTGCAATGCTGTATAGTAATTCAAGGGCTTTTGACTAATTAAAATACCGCCTGCATGAATGGATAACGCTAGGCAATTTTTTCTTTTCCATCGAATGCTTTGTCAACATCGCATTTAATTCCCGAAATCCTTCATTATTTAAAGCAATGCCTGTAAATAGCCACTCATTATTTTCTCGAAATTCAATGCCGACAATAGGTTTTAT
>CAYMSC010000569.1:0-3904 GCA_964392805.1 uncultured Saprospiraceae bacterium | reverse complement strand
CTCGTCCAGATGACCAACTTATTATTTCGTCGTTACTTAGCAACGAATTTTTTCCTTTTTTAATTGAAATTCTAATAAAGTAATGTCCAAGCTACAGTTTACCATAAACTGGAAATAAGCAAGTTTATTTTGTACTAAGCCATTATACCTCTTACCTCATTATTTTTCTTCTAATCTTTCGATTAACCGACCCGCAATACCTAAAAAATCTTGCTCGGTAATGATGCCTACTAATTCGTCCTCATGCACGACAGGTAAACAGCCAATTTGATGTTTTTTCATCAGATTCATGGCTTCGATAATATTAGCATCGTGGTTGATAATAATCGGGTCATGTACCATTACATCTTCAACGGTAACAGTTGTAGCATCGTTTAATTTTTGCCTTTTACTAAATACTTTGAGTAACATTCTCGACGTAATCAGCCCAACTAATTTACCTTTCGTATCTTCTACGGGTAAATAGCGGGTTTTGCGCCAATCCATCATCTCTGCTACAAACTCGATAATGTCTTCTTTGCGAACGGTGAAGAGGTCAGTCGCCATAAATTCTTCCACCTTTAATTTGGCTGGACGATATTCTTTCAAATCACTTAATTTAGGTAGTTCCCAAGTATGAACGGGTTTTCCTTCACTTTGATTCTTTAACATACATGCTGTTAAAACGCTTACTGCTTCATCTGTACTTACTTGTTTTTTTAATTTTGTAAATGCTCGTAAGGTCCAACGTGCTCCATTCATGTGATGCTTTGCCCGTTCTTCAATAATGGATAAGTATCTTTTAATATCTTTTGGAGCTACTTTTTTTGCTTTTAAGCCTTTTCTAGCTAAAGGCAAAAGATGTTTTAAAACCAAATCACAAGCGGTAATTTTTTCGTCTTTGAACCAAGTAAATTTAGAATCTATTCCATACCGAGCGGCTTTACCAAAATTGTCTCTAGCATCTTCCCAAGACATCACTTTGCGAATATCGTCGATTTCTAAGGCCATGCCTTCCATACAACCTAACCAAAAAGCTGCATTGGCAAATTCGTCGATTACTGTTGGTCCTGCTGGTAAGACTCTATTTTCTATCCGCAGATGTGGTTGCCCATTCGGACTAATACCAAAACAGGGTCTATTCCAACGATAGACGGTAGAATTATGAACTTGTAAAGCTCGAAGCTTGGGCGTTTCCCCTTTTTGAATCATCTCTAAAGAGTCCTCTTCAATATCTCCTGCAATCAGTACCCTAAAACGAGCAATATCTTCTTGATAAATTTCTAAGACGGATTTTTGTAACCAACCACTTCCAAAAGTTACTCTTGGGCTGCGTTCCCGCATGTGCTTATGCGTAGTACGAGTATCTACAGCTTGTTGGAATAGGGCAATTCGGGTTTCATGCCAAAGGCGCTTACCAAAAACAACGGGAGAATTCGCCCCAATTGCCATGATAGGTGCAGCCAATGCTTGCGCAATATTATACATCTTCACAAAATCATTCGGAGCGACCTGCAAATGCACTTGAAAACTAGTATTACAGGCTTCTAAAAGTGGAGAGTCGTGTTTGACTAAAATTTCATCAATTCCCATTAAACGCAATTCATAAGAATTACCAATTAACTGGTCGGTAATCGCTTTCATTAAAGCTGCATACCGTTTCATCGGCGTCAAATTATGCAACTCCATATCAAACTTTCGGAGCGTAGGTAAAATGCCTGTTAACAATAAGTTGGCATCTAAAGTTTTAAGGGTTTCTTTTATTTTTTTAAGGTTGTGTCGATTTTCTTGCTCCATCTCACTCAAGCATTTCCCTTCAAAAACTCTTGGGGCTAAATTGGTTTCTAAATTGAATTTTGCCAACTCTGTTTCGACCCAAGGGTATTCCGACATTTTTGCCAAAGCTTCCATAGCTACAGGTGCTGGTTTATAGGTTTTATCATTGACTAAAGCCATTTCTTGTTCTGCTCCAATTCTAGTGATGCCTTTCTCAAACCAATCGTTTTCTAACATATATTTTAAGGCTTGTACGTCCTTTAATAAATGCCGCATGAACCGATGCATTTCGTTTTTGTCTTTGAGGATAGATACTTTTTGCTCACCCATGATACAAAAGATGTTAGCTTATTTTAGTTACAATACTTATAGACAGAAATTAATTCAAAATTAAGATTTTACGATAAGTAATGACCCAAAAATAAATTCTTTATTAGGAAATAATATACAAAAGATAAGTGATACAAATAAATTTACATTTTCTAGGGAAATTTTTTTCTCTAAACTTTGTCTAATCAATAAATATATTAGAGCATGTTTAAATTTTCATGATTGAGCGAAAGCGAGCAAATTTAATTTTGTAGTAGGCAAAAATTTTTAGCCTCCTTTTGGCTGGTCAAAATTTTTAACAACCTACAAGATATAATTTATCGCTTGTAGCCAATTGATGGAATTTTAAACATGCTCTTAGTGAAAATAGCGTAAATGCTTAAAGAAATAGATTTAATAAGGCTGGCAAAAAATGGAGATACCAAGGCATTTAAACAATTGGTTGAACAGCATGAACAGCAAGTTAGAACTACGGTTTTAGGTATGTTGGGGGATACGGCAGAAGTCAAAGAAATTGCCCAAGAAGTTTTTATTCGTTTCTATAAAGCGATTAACGGATTTAAAGGCGACGCTGCTTTGGGTACTTACTTGACTAGAATTGCTATTAATTTATCTTTAAATGAAATAAAACGACGTAAAAATAAAAGGCGATGGATGACTTCGGTAGCAATAGAAGATATTCCTAAGAAAGCTGATCGGTCAACTAATCCTGAAAGATATGATAATAAAGAAGCGATTTATAAAATGCTAAATTTATTAGAACCAGCATTTAAAAGCGTCATTGTGTTAAGGTTGATTGATGGATATTCGGTAAAAGAAACGGCGGAGATATTAGAAATACCACAAGGAACAATTGCTTCTCGGTTGAGTCGAGCGCAAATAAGATTAAAAGAAATTGCCAAAGAAATGGGTATGATATAAAATAGCATCGTATGAAAAAAGAATGGATTAAATTATTGCATCGGTCTTTTGAAGAGGAATTATCAAAAGAAGAAGCTAGGCAATTAACAACAGCTTTGCAGACATCTCCTGAATTGAGACAAGAACAAGCGGAATTGGTGGCAACGAGGAATTTATTTGCTTCTTTTTCAATAGCCAGAGAGGAAGATTTTGTGAGGGATGTTATGAAGGAGATAGAAGAAGGAATTATGGCAAAACAGAAAATTGGCCATTATTTATCGAGAATTTTCCCAATATCTATTGCCGCTTGTGTCTTAATATTGATGAGTTTTATTGCCCATATTTATGTTTCAGAAGAGAATTTTGATAGCGAATCAGTAGTTGGTGTCAATGATTTATCTCCTGAAGACGCATATTCTTATTTATTGGAGGAATAAATTAAATAAAATGAATTGGAAATCAATTATATCAATTATAGCACTATTGCTTACAGGTTTTGTAGCAGGTTTTTTTACCAATAGATATTTAGCAAAGCAAATTATACAAGATGTAGCAAATAGGCGGCATCCAAAAGCGATGGAGCAACGATTGTATAAAATATTAGCCTTAGAAGGCGACCAAAAAACAACGCTAGCACCTATTATTCAACAACATTTTGAAGAGATGGCTACTTTCTCGAAAGAGAATCGTTTGAAAAGAGATGCTATGAATAAAAAATTTAATGAAGCCATTACTCCAACATTGACGGCAACGCAAAAGGAAAGATTAGAAGCGTTTCAGAAAAGATTTAAAAGAACCTTCGGTAGAAAAAATAAGCGAAAAGGAGAACAGCATCGAAAGAGAAAGGATAAGTAATGATTGAGTGATAGTAAAATAATCAATCATTTAATCAAAAAATCAACTTTTTACTATATTTTTA
>CAYMSC010000568.1:0-3907 GCA_964392805.1 uncultured Saprospiraceae bacterium | reverse complement strand
GTTTATAAATCGACGAATCGAGCAGCCAGTTGGACACCTATTAGCCCAGATTTAAGTAATGGAAACCAATCGCAAAGCCTTACTTTTGGTACCCTTACAACGATTGATGTGTCTACGATTGATGGTCAAATTATTTATGCAGGTACAGACGACGGTAATATTTGGAATACTTTAGATGGTGGAACAAGTTGGACAAATATTTCTGCTGATTTACCCAATCGTTGGGTAACAGATGTGGCAACTGACCCTATAGATATTTCGACTGCTTATGCCGTTTTTTCTGGTTATCGCTTTGGTGAAAATATTGGTCATATTTATAAAACAGTTGATAACGGGGATTCTTGGACAGATATTACAGGAGACTTGCCAGATGTACCGCTGAACGCCGTTATTATTAATCCATCGAATACCGACCATTTATTTGTAGCTAGTGATATTGGTGTTTTTGAATCATTTGATAATGGAAGTAGTTGGAATTTATTAGCGGAAAATTTACCGAATGTGCCCGTGACGGATTTGGATTTTCATGCGCCTACGAATACACTAGTAGCAGCTACTTATGGGCGTGGGCTTTTTCGTGCTGAATTATTGGCGACTACGCCTGTAGTCGATTTACCTACACTTGATTTAGAAGTTACTATTTTTCCTAATCCTGCTTCGGATTTTTTGACTGTTTCTTTTGAGTTGGAGGAGGTGACGGAGATGTCTGTTTATTTGGTGGATTTGCAGGGTAGAAAAGTTAAAGCCATTGCCAATAAACTTTTTTTACTAGGTCTGAATCAATTAAATACGGATGTTAGTGATATGATTGGAGGGCAGTATTTTTTGGTAATGGAGAATGGTTTTGGGAAGAAAAATTTTGCTGTACAAATTTTTGATTGATTATGATTTTTAACAAAATACTATTTTGTTAATTTTTGGTTTATGTCGAATGTCTACAAAGAGATTTAGTAAATCTTTTCTTTAGCACAAAAGGATAATTTGAGAAGCAATCCATATTTGAAGAATTTTAAGGAAATGAAAAATTGCTTACATTTCTCATTGATAAAAAAAAGATAATTGTAAAAATAATATATATCTTCACGGTCTAATCAAATGTTCCTATTATGCAGACCGTAATGAAATTTCTATTTATTTTCTATTTATTTTTTTCTTTCCCAATTTTAAGTCAAGCATCTAAATTAGATAGTTTAAAACAAGAATTATCGCTATCTCAACAGGATACGAATGCTATCAAAATAATTGAAGTAATTGTTAAGTCGAGTACTGATTTAGATAGCATTTCCTTTTATGCAGGAAGAGGGATGGAGTTAGCTCGAAAAATAGACTCCATTCAGGGGTTTGCTTACTTATCCAATCTTTTAATCCGTCAATTATTTAGAAGACAGAAATTTGAACAAGCAATTGAAGTTGCCCACGAAGTACTAGACTATGCCTTAGCATATCCTGATACTTTAAATATCGCCAGAAGTTATTATAATCTAGGATTATTCAATAAATCTTTAAATAAATATGATGTTGCTATTGATAATTATCAATTGTCAATTGATAATTATCAAGCAATTAAAGATACGGCTAGATTGACTCAGGTATTATCTGGAATTGGAATTGTGTATAGTATCATTGAGGAAAATGGTAAAGCCATGAATGCTTATAGAGAAGGCTTAAGAATAGCTGAGAAAATAAAAAATTGGGAAGATTGCGCATTAATTTGTAATGGAATAGGTATTTTATTTTATCATCAAAAGCAATATAAGTTGGCTGAACCTTATCACATCGAAGCCTATGAACATGCAAAAAAAATAAATGATATTGAATATATGCTTAATGCCTTAAACAATTTAGGGGCAGTTTACATAGCAGAAAAAGAATATGACAAAGCAATAGAAATTCATCAAAACGCTCTAAATTTAAGTAAAAAACATAATGACAAAAGTAGTACTGCTGCTGCATATGATAACCTAGGGACAGCTTACAAAAAAATAGGAGATAAGAAACAAGCAAAAATACATTATGAACAAAGTTTAAAAATTAGGAGAACCTTACGAAGTCGTAGAAAATTATTAGGCTCTTTAAATAACACAGGACGCTTCTATTATGAAATAGGAGCATTAGAAACATCAAAAAAACTATTTGAAGAGGCATTAACTTTAGTTAGAACGCTAAAAGAAAAAGAGATTTCTTGGTCTATTTATAAGGGATATAGTACCTTATTATGGAAAATGGGAGATTATAAAGGAGCAAAAATATACATGGATTCTACTTTCCATGCTAGAGAGGCTTCTTTTTCTAAGGAACAAATTAGCGCAGTAAATTTAGCCGAGCAGCGGTATAAGGCGGAAAAGCGTCAAGATTCTATTAAAAATCTAACCCAGCATAACAAATTAATAAATAAAAATTTACAAAAACAGAGAACTATTTCTAGTTTGTCCTTCACACTTTTAGTAATTTCATTTGGTGTAGTAGGACTATTATTTTATTTATTTCGATTGAAAAGAACTCAAAACCAGCAACTCGAAAGCAATAATCAAAATCTCTTAAACCTTAATGGGGTACTCGCAAATGAATTAACAGAAAAGGAAAATGAACTACTGACTCCTGAATACTTAGCTAAGAAAACCATTACCCTTTCTTCCAATAGTAAAGAAATGCTCAAACTTGAAGAGATATTGTATTTCAAAGCAGAAGGAAATGGTGTTCAGATTATAACCAATACCAAAAAACATTGGGAATGGGTTAATCTAGGAAGCTACGAAAAAATCCTGCCTAAAAAGTTATTTATTAAAGCCCATCGTTCCTATTTAGTTAATATTTTGCATATCAAAAAAAGGAAAACACGTTCTCTCCAAATGGTCGATAATCAAATTATCAACATCGGCAATACTTTAAGAATTCAAGTAAATGAAACTTTAGATAAAATAGCTATTAATTAGGTTATCATTTCAGATAAGGAAACTGTCATTTCAGACAATTCGCTCTAAAATCGCTTGTTTTAGCCTGTTTTAGCCAATAATTTGCAGTCGTAATTACATCGAAAGCAGATGCATTGGTAGTGCTTCTTATCAATTTTTTGACTTGATTTTTAGTTATATTTTGCGTCAAAAGTCCTACCAATCAATCCTTTCATTTTTTTTTCGCTAGCACATAGATACCGGTATCAAGGCGTATGCCGAAAAGCCTTAAATCGAGTAGGCATTCCACTTTAAAATATTTGATACCATGAAAGTTATTGTAAAATACTTTGCACTATTCCTATGTCTTTTTTTAATGAATCAGCAAGCAGCAAAAGCGCAGATTATTGTTCAGGACATTATTAATTTACGAGTGAATGATTCGACTAACGAAGGGAATGTATTGATACATCAACCTAAAAACTTCGAAAAAACTAGTTCGGCTAAGCAGGAGACTAGAAATCGGAATCTAAAGTTGCTAACTTGGACAATAGTCGGAGGAAAAGGAAATCTTGTTTTAGACCGAAGCAATATTTCTTACCCCGAAGTCCAGCAAGTAATTCGTAGATTGCCAATTGGACATTATGAAGTCAGGAAAAATAACAGATTAATTACTAGGATTAATAAGTCGTAACTAGATAATTTAGGAACGCATAAAAATAACTATTACTTTTCGTTAAGGATTTAGTTAAATAAATGATTCACTTCAAAGTGTTTTAGCTAAATCCTTGACTTTAAAAAAGTAACATTTATTTTTCCTTTAACTCTGGAAATAATTTTTGCATAGTCTAGATCTTCCAGAACTCTAAGTTCTGGAAGCTCTTAACATTTTCAACATCCATTATTTATTCCCACAGCTACTTACTACCTAGAGAGGCAAGCGTTGATTAATAATATATTGACACTAGTGATGCGTTAAGAAAATATTTTTCGCCACAATTCATTGTTTTTCAGTT
>CAYMSC010000567.1:0-3909 GCA_964392805.1 uncultured Saprospiraceae bacterium | reverse complement strand
CTAAAAGGAAAAAGAATCCGTCAGGCTGGTAGGTTATTATTTTCCTAAATAGTTTTTTCCTCTTTTTTTCCTACATTTACTACTTTCCTAATCAAATTCAGTGAGCAGTATGCAAAATATTACCAACTCTACCCTACTTTTTCTTCTTAGCTTATTCTTATTTACAGGCTGCGCAAGTCTCAATGCGCAAAAAAATAAAAGCCAACTCCAAGCCACTCAAACCTTTGACGAAAGTCTCTATAGCGGTTTAGAATATCGTTTGATTGGACCATTTCGTGGTGGGCGGTCTTGTACCGCAACAGGGGTTCCAGGCAAACCCAATTTATATTATTTCGGTTCGGTTGGTGGCGGTGTATGGAAAACGCAAGATGCTGGGGCAACTTGGGAAAATATCAGTGATGGCTATTTTGGTGGGTCAATTGGTTCAGTAGCCGTTTCTGAATCTGACCCCAATGTGATTTATGTCGGACAAGGAGAAAAGACGGTTAGAGGAAATGTCACTTCGGGCTTTGGAGTTTGGAAATCTGTGGATGCAGGAAAAACCTGGCAATTTATAGGCTTAAAAAACACAAGACATATTGGTCGAATTAGAATACATCCGACCAATCCTGATATTGTATACGTTGGCGCAATGGGCGATTTATGGAAAAGCTCTGATGAGCGAGGTATTTATAAAACAGTAGATGGAGGTAAAACTTGGAAGCGAATTTTGTTTGCCAACAAAGATGCTGGGGCAGTAGATTTAATTTTAGAACCAGGCAATCCGAGAGTCATTTATGCTAGTACTTGGAATGTGCGTCGAACGCCTTATAGTTTCTCTAGTGGTGGTGAAGGGTCTGACCTTTGGAAAAGTACCGATTCAGGAGAAAACTGGACTAAACTTTCTGAAAATGCAGGCCTACCGAAAGGGACTAGGGGGATTATTGGGGTAACCGTTTCGCCCGTAAATCCAAATCGAGTCTATGCCTTGATAGAAGCAGAAGAAGGGGGCGTTTATCGTTCAGATGATGGTGGCAAAAACTGGACAAAAGTAAGTAGAAATAGAGCTTTGCGTTCTCGTGCTTGGTATTACACCCGTATTTATGCCGACTCACAGGATGAAGACAAAGTCTATGTAATGAATGTTTCTTATGGCGTTTCTAAAGATGCCGGCAAAACTTGGACACTTAAAAATGCGCCGCATGGCGACCACCACGACCTTTGGATAGACCCCAATAATAACCAGCGAATGATTATCGCAGATGATGGAGGTGCACAAGTTTCCAATGATGCAGGAAATAATTGGACAACTTACCACAATCAACCAACCGCACAATTTTATAGAATCGCAACCGATGACCATTTTCCTTATCGAATTTATGGCGCACAGCAAGATAATTCCTCTGTGAGAATTTCGCATCGGTCAGATGGGAAAGGTATTTCTGAAAATGATTGGGAAGTAACAGGAGGGGGAGAAAGTGCTTCGCACGCAATAGATGCCAGCGATAATGACATCGTTTATGGGGGAACTTTTAAAGGCTATATGTACCGCTATAATCACAAAAATAAACAGCGACGGTCTATCAACGTTTGGCCTTTAAACCCAGCAGGTTCGGGTGTAGAGGTGATGAAATATCGGTTCAATTGGAACACCCCCGTCTTATTTTCCAAACATGAACCAGAAAAATTATACGTCTTTTCTAATCATGTGCATTTGACCACCAACGAAGGACAATCTTATGATGTAATGAGTCCAGATTTGACTAGGAACGACCCTGCTACTTTAAAATCTTCTGGTGGGCCGATTACCCAAGATAATACAGGAGTGGAATTTTATGCCAATATTTTTGCGGTCATGGAAAGTCCGCATGAGAAAGGCGTGATGTGGACAGGTTCGGATGATGGTTTGATACATTTAACGACGGATAACTGCGCCAATTGGAAAAATGTAACACCTACCAATGCCCCCAAATGGATTATGTGGAACTCCATTGACCCACATCCAAGTATTAAAGGCGGAGCTTATTTGGCTGGAACAAGTTATAAATCTGGTGACTATCAGCCTTATTTATACAAAACAACGGATTACGGAAAAACATGGAAAAAAATCACGAATGGTATCGACAATTTGCACTTTACCAGAGTTGTACGTGCAGACCCGAACAAAGAAGGCTTGCTGTATGCAGGAACAGAATTTGGCATGTATATTTCCTTTGACGACGGAGCTAATTGGAAATCGTTTCAATTAAATCTACCCCTCGTTTCTATCACAGATTTAAAATTAAAAGATGATAATTTAATCGTTGCAACAAAGGGTCGAAGTTTCTGGATTATTGATGATGTCACGCCTTTACATCAATTGGATGAAAAAATGGCTAAAAAGGCACACCATGTTTTCCAACCTATGCCCAGTTATCGAATGCGGCAATCAGGTTGGGGCAGTCCCAACAAATTATTAGAAGGTAAAAATCGACCAAACGGGGCAATTATCCATTATTATTTTAAAGAAAAACCTGCTAAAGAAAGTATTGTCAAATTAGAAATTTTAGAAGAAAATGGACAACTGATTAAAGCCTACACTTCTGATGCTAAAAAGAAAAAATTTAAATTCTCTCCGAAAAAAGGGATGAATCGGTTTGTTTGGGATATGCGCTATCCAGATGCCGTTTCTTTTGACGGTTTAGTTTTATATTCTTCTAATACCAAAGGTCCTGTGGCAGTACCAGGCAATTATAAGGTGCGTATGACCGTAGATGACCAAGCAACGGAGCAAAATTTTGAAATAAAAATAGACCCTAGAATTGAAAGTACCGTCGAAGATTTACAAGCTCAATTTGATTATTTAATTGACATCCGAGACAAATTATCGGATGCGAACCAAGCCGTTATTGATATTCGTAGCTTACGTAAAGATTTGACTTATTTAAAAGAAAAATTGGGCGATAAAAATTATTACGAAGACATTCAAAATGCTATCAAAACCTTTGATGAAGAGATGACGGTTATAGAAAATAATATCCATGAAACTCGAAATGAAGCTCGTCAAGACCCACTTAACTTTGGTATTAAATTGAATAATAGATTGGCTTATTTAGCAACCCATGCAGGTGGTGGTGATTTCCGACCAACCGACCAAGACATTGCTTATAAAAAAGAAGTTTCTGCCCAAATTGATAAGGAATTAGCGGATTTGAAAACGGTTATGGATAATACAATTCCTAAGTTAAATGAGCTGATGCAGGCGAAAGGGGTCAAGTTTTTGATGGGGAGTGTGGGGAATCCGTAATTTTATACTTGTTGTTTTACGACGAATTATTGAAGGGTAATGGATTTTATGATTGTTATTTTACAACGAATTATTGAAGGGCAACGAATTTATGTTTGGTCTTTTACAACGGGTGGTTGAAGAGTGGAGTTTTTTAATGAAACAAAATATTATTATGGGATTACTTTATGAGAAATTAAGCTGAATACCAAACCCCAGACCGATAAGGTCTATTGGATGAAAGCTCGTTTTATTGGAAGTCCAATTTTTAATGGGCCACAGGTTTTTCATATTGCCCCTTATGCCGCCAATGACGTATATAGTTTTGATTTTGTAGATTGTTTATATTTCCGATAAAAAAGGTGGGTTTACCCATCAAAAAACAGGCGACAAGAAGGGACTATGGGCAATAGGTTCAAAGCTTTCAATTGTATTTATAGATAAAACGGCGCAATTGTTTTTGACGAAGACGAAGTGGTTATACTCCAAACGGGATAAAAGAGTGATTTTGAAAAGAGGTCAGAAGTCAGACCGAAAAATTACATTTTTCTGTCAGAAGTCAGATTTAAAAACTACAAAACACTAATAATCTATTATTTAAATCTGATTCATCTGACTTCTGACTTCTAAATTAATTTTCACAAATTTATCCCGTTTCTAGTATA
>CAYMSC010000566.1:0-3930 GCA_964392805.1 uncultured Saprospiraceae bacterium | reverse complement strand
ATAAACCCTATAAACCTCATTACTTTAACATATCCCCCTCATAACTTTTAAACTTATGAGATACTTATTTACAATTTTAGTACTATTAGTATTGGTACTTTCGGCGAATGCCCAGCAAGATGCCCAATACACGCAATTTATGTTTAACAAAATTGCTTTTAACCCTGCCTATGCAGGGAGTCATAAAGCACCCTGTTTGTCAGGGATTTATCGAACCCAATGGGTCAATTTAGATGGCGCACCTGTGAGTCAAAATGTTAACTTCCATATGCCGCTTTTTAATAATAGAGTAGGGATTGGATTGAGTATTTACCATGATGATATTGGACCGACAAATACTTGGAATTATGCTATGCAATATGCCTATCGGACGAAAGTTGGCGGTGGTGATTTATCGTTTGGCGTACAAGGACAAATTCGAGATTATCAAGTAGATTGGCGAGAGGTGAAATCTGTACATTCAGGAGATGCCCTCTTTGGATTTAGAGAAGATAGTAAGCTGATACCTAATTTTGGTTTTGGTATTTATTATGACCGAGAGAATTTTTACGCAGGCGTGTCGATGCCTCGATTGTTAAACAATGATTTGACTTTCCAATATGATGGGAATATTCAAAATTCAGACTTTGCCAGGGAAGAAAGGCATTTTTTTGGCATGGCTGGTTTCATTCTACCAACAAGTGATGCCATTAAATTAAAACCTGCACTCTTGGTTAAATATGCCCCAAATGCACCGCTAGATATTGATTTACATGCGGGCGTTATTTTTTATGACAAACTTAATATCGGAGCAACTTACCGAGTCGGTGGTTTTCAAGGCAATGCAGGAGAGTCGATAGATTTTATCCTACAAATGGTTTTTACGGAGAGACTCAAAGCTGGTATTGCCTATGATTATACTTTGTCAGATATCAGAACTTATCAGTCAGGAACGTATGAACTGATGCTCGAATACTGCATACATTCTAAACAGCGAGGGTCGACGAATCCACGATTTTTTTAACTTGTTTTTTGACGCTGATAGACGCTGTTTGAAGTTATGACTTTTTATGTTTTTTTTTCTAACATATTTTACCTCATAAGAGAAAAGCATAAAAAGTCATAATAGTCAGCGTCTATTAGCGTCAAAAAAATAAGCCATCATCAAATATACAGCAATTATGCTTAAACATATCTTCATCTCCATCTTACTTTTAAGTCTAGGCACAACAGCCTTCGCCCAACAAAAAAAAGCGGAAAAGACGTACAAAGAATTGGGGTATAAAGCAGCCATTCCCTACTTTGAAAATAAAGACGATTTATCAACCGAAGACTTGGCGAAAATAGCCAATGCTTATCGCCTAAATCATGATGTGACGAATGCGGAGCTATGGTATGCACAAGTGGTTGAAGAAAGCGAAGAGGCGATTCATTTTTTGCATTACGCACAAGCTTTGCATAGTAACGAAAAATATGAAGTAGCTAAAGATTATTATCGAAAATATCAAGCTAAAATGGGCGTTGGTGGACCTGACCAAAGAGGAGACGAACTAGCCAATGCCATCGAAAATATACAAGATTTTAAACATAGCAATATTGTTTTAAAAAACGAATCAGCTATTAATACAGGGAAATTAGAATTCAGCCCCACCTATTATGAAAACGGGATTGTTTTTGTCTCGACGCTTGACCCTAAACAACGAAAGAAAAATGGAAAATTAAAAGAAGAAAATGAGGAGTTAGATTTGTGGATTAACGATAATTTTATGACTCTTTATTTTGCAGATAAAAATGAGGATGCCGAATTAGAAAATGTGGAAGTATTTTCTGGAAATTTATCAACCAAATATCATGAAGGCCCTGTGACCTTCGATAAATCAGGAGAGCGAATATTTTTTAGTCGGAATCAATACTTAAAAGGAAAAAAGCGCACGGATAAGAAGGGAATTATGAAGATGAATATTTACTCCGCTACGAAGTCGGGCAAGGATTGGGAACATATCAAAGAATTGCCCTGGAACACAGAAGAATACGAAGAGGTTCATCCTACCTTAACCGCTGATGGCAATCGTTTGTATTTTGCCTCTAATCGACCGGGTGGAGTAGGCGGTATGGATTTATATTTCTCTGATTTTCAAGGCGGAGAATGGGGCGAACCTGTTAATTTGGGCAAAAAAATTAATACCGCAGGTAATGAAATTTTCCCATTTATTCACGAAGACGAGACTTTGTATTATGCGTCTGACGGATGGGGTGGTTTTGGTGGTTTAGATATCTTTTCTACGGAAAAAAACGACGGTAGCGAATGGCTAGAACCAACCAATATTGGGACGCCTTTTAACTCTTCTAAAGATGATTTTGGTTTTATTTTGAATATCACTGGAACGGAAGGTTATTTGACTTCTGCCAGAGATGGTGGACATGGGAAAGATGATATTTACAGCTTTAATATGAAGGATAAAAACCAATTGAATACCCAAAAAATTAAAGCGGAAATCTGCGTGTATGACCAACGGACAGACGAACGAATCCAAGATGCGGAGGTCTATATTAAAAAAACGGCGAACGGCATTGACGGAAATTTAGAAGAAGATTTCACCATGCGTTTAGTAGAAACAGAAATCAATAATGAGTTTTTGTTAAAACTAACCAAAGATTTGGATGATTTAGGCGAAGAAGAGGTGCAAAAAATAACCAATGATAATGGGGTTGTTGCCACCAATTTAGACCCAAATACCAATTACCTATTTATTGTTAAAAAGAACGGCTATCAAATCGCTCAATATCCATTAAAAACGACATCGAAAAATGTCCAATCGCAAATAGATTTTTGTATTCCTTTAGCAAAAATGACCTGCATGACTCTCAAAGGAAAAGCGGTCAACAGCAAATATGAGAGTCTTATTCCCAATGCTAAAATTACCTTAGTAAATTTATGTACGGGAGAAGAAGAAACAACCATCTCTGATGCGAATGGCAACTATAATTTTCCCTGTCTACCTTGCCGATGTGAATTTTTATTAATTGGGGAAAAGCCATATTTTAAAACCGCTAAAGCAGAAACTAACACCTTGGGAGATAATTGTGAAGCGGGGGGTACCATCAACCAAAGTTTATTATTTAATTTAGGAGAAGATGAACCAGCGACTTTAGCAGGTAGTGGAAATGGTAGCGGATATAGCAATCCTCAG
Source organism: uncultured Saprospiraceae bacterium (assembly GCA_964392805.1). Taxonomy (GTDB): domain Bacteria; phylum Bacteroidota; class Bacteroidia; order Chitinophagales; family Saprospiraceae; genus JAFMDF01. The sequence continues at coordinate 760 of CAYMSC010000566.1, read as the reverse complement.
CAAGGCCAGCCAATTGACTTAACGGTCGGAAATACCATAGAATTAAAAAATATCTATTACGATTTTGATAAATATTATATTCGTTCGGGTTCTGCTGAATCCTTGGATTGGGTAGTGCGATTGATGCAGAAATATCCATCTCTTGTCCTAGAATTAAGTGCTCATACAGATGCCAGAGGGACAAATAATTATAATAAATGGTTATCTCGAAAAAGAGCCAAATCGGCAGTTAAATATATTACCGACAGAGGTATTTCTTCTTTCCGATTGCAAGCGAATGGCTACGGAGAAGCGCAGATTAGAAATCATTGTGAAGATGAGGTAGACTGTACGGAAGAAGAGCATCAATATAATCGCCGTACAGAAATTAGAGTCTTGGCTTTTGATAGAAAAGATGTGCAGGTCTATTATTTAGACAATGACCCAGAAAAGATTGATGTAGCGCCGATTAATCGGCAAAGAGAATAGTTATTAGATGGTTTTATGGCTAGTTAACTTTATAGTAATATTACCATTCGACAATAAAAATTATTTCGAGTCTTTTGCAGTGACCCAAATTTAAAGTGGTCACTGCTTTTTTATGTTCGTAATTGTACTTTTTCTGTTAATCCATATATCGTCGAATCATTTCGATGATTTTTCTAGCGGGTTCTCTGATTTCTACGGCTCTGCTGTTTAGATAACCTGCTTCATCTTTTTCGTTTAGAGCTTTGATGGCTACGAAATAGGGGGCTAGGATGATGTCATAGCCTTTTTCTTT
>CAYMSC010000565.1:0-3940 GCA_964392805.1 uncultured Saprospiraceae bacterium | reverse complement strand
AGTGTTTGTTTTTAGTGTTGTAAGTGTGTTCGATAGTAAAAGTTTTTGTTCTTATTTTGTTAAGTGTTGTAGTGTTTGTTTTACTACTTTATTAATTATTATTGACTTCGTCAGCGTATAATTCATTTAAGTAATCATTTTTGTTTGAGTTAGTATAAAAATCAATACATCCACCTCTTCCGCTTCTCATGATACTTGCACAAGTTCCATCGTCTCTTTTTGAATCATTATGACCTCTTTCTAAGTAGCAGTGACCCAATTCGTGAAAAATAATCATTTCTTTAGCGTTTTCGCTTGCTGATGCCCAAAATTCAGCATCAATAATTACGTGATTTGGTTCGTCTAATTTGTGATTACATAAACCAACTGTTCCATGTGAATGGATTTTTTCGATAGACCCTGTAATGCCTGCTACTGCTAAATCAATGTGTATTCCTCTTTCCGCAGCTTCTGTTTCAAACTTTTCAAAATAACTCCATAACTCAGATTCAACACCTCTGTATTCTTTATTTAATTGAATTGACTCGTCTTTTCCACAAGCTACTAAAGTAATCAAGAAAGAGAAAGCGATGATTCGGATTAAGTTAAAGTTAGTCATTATGATGGTGTTTGTAACGTAGGGAGGGAAAACGTTGTATTTTGTATTAGTATTAATTAGTGGGGAGTTGAAAAAGGGAGGAAAATGCTTGTCACAAATATTGAAGGAAGGTTGTTTTTTAGTGACACTACAAATATGCAGGTGTTTTGAGGTTATATGCAAAGAAAAATAGGAAAAAAACGGAAAAAAGGCGAAAATAATTTTAAAAAATCTAAACTTTTGAAGGATTGTGACAAGGTGGTTTAGCGGAGCAAAAAGTTAGGAGTTTATACCTTATTTTATCAATAAAATGGCCATAAAATACTGATAGAAAGCATTTTTTAAAGACTAATAAGTTTTAATGTAAAAGAGTTAATTATCTTAAAGGAAGGAGAATGCTTAATTTTTTAAGAAAAAAAATGCAAATCTGTGACCAGCTTTCGGAAAGGTGCTTTTTATTCATCTTTTTAGAAAAAAATCTCCGGAATGAATTTCAGTCTTATTATTCTTCAATAATACTTCAATTAGATATATATATATACCGGAATCAGCTAGACGACCATTAAAATAGCCATTCCATGCTGTATTTTGACCAGGGGCTATATTTTGAATGCTATAAATTAACTGCCCCCAACGGTTGAAAATCTGAAATTTTTGGATTTGATGAATAGTAGGCCCAATAAAGACAGAAAAGTCCTTATCTACATCATTTGAAGTCGGGTTGAATATATTGGGGACGTAAATAGGTGTTTTTTCATATACTTCTACTATATTTTCGAGTTTAGTTTCACATCCCAATGGTGTACTGACCGTCAAGGTATAAGTAGTTGTTTCAAAAGGTCTTGCCATAGGATTAGGGCAATTTGAGCAAGAAAGGAAGTCGTCAGGTGACCAATCATAGAATAAAGTGCTATTAGATTGAATTTTATGGGCTAAGGCTATTCGTTCTCCCTTTAATAAATAAGTGTCCTTCTGGACTTCATTTATTGTGATTTCTTCAAGCTCATTTAAAACTACCCGCTTCGATGTCACACAATCATCAGCATCCGTGACAATAACTTGGTAGGTGCCACTTGCCAAATTATTGAAATAACTATCATTTTGGTATGGTTCATCATTTAATTTATATTGCAAAGGTGGATTTCCATTAGATACACTCAACATTTCGATGAATCCGTCAGCTGATTCTGTACAAGTTGGGGAAAACATTTCAATGGAATCAATTCTCAATACTGCTTTAGTTTCAATGACTATTGTTTTAATTCCAGAACAGTTATTCTCATCCGTCAAGGTCACCGTATAAAAACCAGAGGTTAATTGATTTAATTGATTGCCACTTTCATTATTGGACCAATGATATTGAAAACTGTTTTCTGCTAAACCACCAGCCCCTTCCACATGAATAGAACCCGACGAAGCATGGCAGGAAATATTGGTTTTTTCTATAATGTCAATACTTAGAGGCGAGGGACTTTCTATCATTAGACTGTCTGTAAAAATAGAAGACTGGTCAAAAGCATTGATAATATGATTACCAAGAGGTAGCTTATGGCTTTTCAAATTATCTATTTGGGTAATGGTATCTTTTATCTGATTTCCATTTTCTAAAGTAATACTATATATAAAAGGTATAGCTCCATTCCTTACTTTTATAGAAACGGTTGTACTATCGGCAGCACATTTTAAAGTATCTACGGTAAGTTCTACGACTAATTTTTTTGGACATTCAATTTTATATGCAAATCTATTATTGCGTTCATAGGCATTATCAAAACCAAAACCTAAAATGGTTAATTGATTTCCAATATTAGCATCCCTAGAATTAGGAGGCAAAAATTCATCCGTGAAATTATCAACCAATTCAATGCTACCTTGACAATCCTTATTATTACTAAGGCTAAAAAGCGGAAATTCAACACCAGCTTCAATGAGAGGATTGTCCAGATGCGTACTTAGGATAAAAACATGATAATCATAGTTTGGAGATTCTATTGGATTTTTTATAGTAGCAGCCTTACTCCAAACACCATTAATGGATAGGATATCTGTAATGTCAAAGTCACCAGTGGTTGCTTTCAAGGTTATTTGTCCAGTATTGATGATATTATTTGGTGTAGTTAAGGTTTGATTAGGAACTACCGAAATAAAGTATTTTTCTTCAGTTGGCAAATAATCTAATTGACCTGTTATTTGCCCTAATAAGGAAATGCTAAAAAAATTAATTAAAAGAAAAATTAAAAAAGGTTTTGGTATAGGGTAATTCATCACATGCAATTTTCTCAAATGTAGTATCGACGGTTCAATGACTGTGTAACTTCATTAATTTATTTGATGGTTAGACCGATTTTAAAGTAAAAATAGGATGAACAAACACTGTTTGTGAACCGCTTGCATGAAGGAGCGTAAGCTCCTGAACCGTGAAACGGATGCGTTGCTCAGATGCCGAAGCCGTCCTAGATGTTCAAGTTATTGTTTTGCCGTTACTTAGTGCGCTGCGTTTATGAATCTTCGATTTCAAAATTGGTACACGCATTAATTAATGTTATATGTAAATAGCATGACCACTCACTTATGTTAAAGCAAGACCTATAAATTAATTACATTTTGTAAGGCCTGAAGAAAATTAGCTCAGGAAAGAGCTAATGAAAAAGTGTACGCAGGGGGTTTGGTAATTAATTTTTGGAATATGGTTGTGTGTATGGAATATAATTTGTTGACTCATTATTGCATAGAGTAAAAAAAGATTACAAATCACCATTACCCTGTCGTACATTTCTATTGGCTTCAAGAATCATGCTAAAGTCTTTTTTTTACAAAAAAATAAATATTTTTTATTCATATTAGAAATTGGTCTATTTATTGTAATCTAATTTTTAGATTATAATAACCATTTTAGCCCTAGAAAAAAATTATGCATACTCCAGATAGGTCGAATATTGGAAATTTGATATATCTAAGCGCTTATGCAACATAATAGGGCGTCAGATTGAAAATTGATATGATTTATTTTAATGATGCATGTAGAAATCCGTTGGGAAACTAATCCGTTGGGCAAAAAAGTTCTCCCAACGGATAATTATCATTTATTTATCTGACCATCTAAAAATGGTTAATTGATTTTCGAAGGAATACAAGCTTATGACTTGCACTTTTGTCTAAAATGACAAAAATGAATCGAACGGACTGTTTTTTATTCGATTGCTTATCAATTGTTGATATTCAAAATTCATCATTCAATCATTAGTGCGCTGCGCTTATGAATCTATGATTTCAAAATTGACGTTATGTATGTCTTATTTTTTCCAAGCTATTTAGTAACGACGAAATAATAAGTTGGTCATCTGGACGAGCTTATTTTGGTTC
>CAYMSC010000564.1:0-3954 GCA_964392805.1 uncultured Saprospiraceae bacterium | reverse complement strand
CCCTTGTTTTAGCTACCTTAGGCGGCGTTTTCAAAAAGTGTACGGTAGAGAAAAAAAAATACAATGAGAAAGCTATTAAAATTTATAGGCGTATTTATCCTTGGTCTTATACTCTTTCTGGGCATTTATGTACTAGCAGGCTTAGGACTAGGCAGAATGGGCGTAGCAGCAGAAAAAAATACTACAGAAGACTTAACCATCTATTTATTAACCAATGGTGTCCACACAGATTTAGTGCTACCTGTCAAGACCGACCAAATAGACTGGAGTCAACTTATAAAATATGAAAATACTAAAAGTAAGCAAACGGGTTTTAAGTATGTGGCTATTGGGTGGGGAGATAAAGGCTTTTACTTAGACACCCCAACATGGGCAGAATTAAAATTTAGCACTGCTTTTAATGCCGCAACGGGATTAAGTACAGCAGCGATACATGCTACCTATTATCATACCATGACAGAAAGCGAGAATTGTGTAAAAGTTAAGCTATCCAAAAATCAGTATCAACGATTGATTGATTTTATCCAAAAAGATTTTATTAAGCAAAGTAATGGCGCATTAACCCACATCCAAACCGATGCGGTATATGGAAATACGGATGCTTTTTATGATGCGACGGGGAGTTATAGTCTTTTTCATACTTGCAACAGTTGGACAAATAATGCACTTAAAGCTGCAGGTTTAAAAGCTAGTGTTTGGACACCTTTTGATAGAGGTATATTTCATCAATACAAAACTCCTGCCTTAGCGAGAGGGTCTATTATTGGTTGGTAGCTTAATTTTTTTGATTGTCAACCTAACGATTTAACTATGGATTTTTTCCATTAAAGGGTTAAAATTGACAAATCAACACTTAATTAGGATTATTTTACAAGTAATATTATTAAATTTGGTTGGAAATAACTTTCCTGTAAGATATACGTTATATCAATAAAATAAATCAAACTATAAATTCACAAAAATGAATCGCCTTTTAAAACTTTCCTTCTTCTTATTTTTAGGAAGTATACTATTCTTTACGGCCTGCAATAATGATAGTGGCCCTGATGTTCAAATCGATATGGATTTGGAAGTTCCTAATTTTGGTTTACATGACCATAATGGAGATTTTCATACCTTATATTATTATGGAGACGCAAAAGCAGTTGTGCTATATGTTCAACAAAACTCCTGTCCAATTAATAGAAAGGCAGTTAAAGATTTAAAATCTGTTAGGCGGCAATTCAAAGGAAAAGGAATTGAGTTTTTTATGCTAAATTCAAGTGTCCAAGATGACAGAACAGCTATCCAGCAAGAAGCAGAAGAATTTAATATGGACTTTCCTATTTTAAAAGATGAAGCCCAATTGGTGGCAGAGGCCTTACAATTGCATCGAACAAATGAGGCAATTGTTTTAGACCCATCCACTTGGACAGTTGTTTATAGAGGACCGATTAATGAAAGATTGGGTTACGAATCTGAAAGAGATGATGCAGACAATCATTATTTAGCGGATGCACTTAACGCTCAATTAAAAGGGGAATTACCTTTAGAGACTTTAGTCAAAGGAAAAGGTTGTTTAATTAAAAGAGTACATGAAGATGTGGCTGCCTTTGCTTCTATTTCTTATGAAAAAGATGTAGCACCTATTTTAGTGGATAAATGTATGAAATGTCATGTGGAAGGTGGAATTGCTCCTTGGCAAATGAAAAATTACGAAACCGTTTTTGGTTGGTCTAATATGATGCGAGAAGTATTGAGGACTAAAAGAATGCCGCCTTGGCATGCAGACCCACATTATGGCTTATGGGAGCAAGATTTGGCATTGTCTACAAAAGAATTACAAACCTTAGTGCATTGGATTGATGCAGGTGCGAAAAAAGCAGAAGGAGAATCGGACCCATTAGCTAGTTATGACAAAACGGCTCCTACTTGGGACAAAGGTGAACCAGATTTAAAATTTACTTTAAATAATGAAGAAATTCCTGCTAATGGTGTGATTGATTACAGATACCAAGAATTTGATATTGATTTAGATAAAGATATTTGGGTAACTGGCTTTCAAGTCTTACCTGGAAACAGAGAAGTATTGCACCATGTTTTGGTAAGTGTCATTTATCCTGATGGTTTTAAAGAACCTATCGACAGAAGAAGTCCTTGGTTAGATGGATTATTAGCAGCTTGGGCACCAGGTGGAGAAACAGAAGTTTTCCCTGCCAATACGGGAAGAGTCATTCCTAAAGGGTCCAAATTACATTTCCAATTGCATTACACCACTAATGGAAAAGCACAATCTGACCAATCAACTGTTGGGCTTTATTACACCGATAAAAGACCTGACAATGAATATTTAATGGTTGGTGCTTTTAACACAAACTTACAAATACCACCGAACGAAGAAAATTATGAAAACAAGGCAAAATTGTTGTTTGAACATGATGCAACGATTTACACCTTATTCCCACATATGCACTTCCGAGGTAAGGCTATGAAGTTCACTGCATTATATCCTGACGGTTCAAAGGAAGTACTATTAAATGTCCCTAATTATAGTTTTAACTGGCAAAGAGGTTATATTTTTGAAACGCCTAAAAAAGTACCTGCTCGAACCGTGGTTTATGTGGATGCTGTTTTTGATAATTCAAAAAATAACACCTTCAATCCTGCTCCAGAAAAAACAGTTTATTGGGGAGATTTCTCTTTCGATGAAATGCTAATTGGGTATATGAGTTTTGAATATGATAAAGACAGAAAGGAAGGCTCGCTTTCTATGAGATAAATAATACGGATGATTAAAAAGTCATCTTTATAAATCTATTAAAAAAGCTTTGAAATTGGTACTTTTACCTTTTCAAAGCTTTTTACTTTTAATTTAAAATGAAAGTAAGGGATTTAGCAAAAAATAACCTACGCAGCATAGCTAGTAGGATTTTAACGCGAATTTAACATGAGCAAACACTGTTTGTGAACCGCTCACGGGTGGGAAAGCCAGCGGTTTCTTTGCTTGATTTGCTCTAGGTCGTATACCGTTTTGCGCAGGTTATTTTTTTCATTTTCCCTAAAAAAAATCAGCATTTTCCTTATCCTTTAAATATAATTAATTATGCCGACAACAGAAGATTTAAAACAACTCGTTAAAGAAAAATATAGCCAAATTGCCAATCAAGAAATAGCCGTAAATTTATCTTCTTGCTGTGGTACTGGTGGAAATTCCAAAGAAGTATATAATATCATGACCGATGATTATACCAAAGTAGATGGTCATGTAAAAGATGCCGACTTAGGTTTGGGTTGTGGATTACCTACTCAATTTGCTAAAATTCAACCCGGTCAAACGGTGGTGGATTTAGGGTCTGGTGCAGGAAATGATGCGTTTGTGGCTAGGCATGAAACTGGACCAACTGGAAAAGTTATTGGTGTTGATTTTGTTACGGAAATGATTAAAAAAGCGCGTGCGAATGCCGATAAGATGGGCTTTAATAATGTAGAATTTCGACAAGGCGATATTGAAAATATGCCCGTTTCAGATGGTACGGTAGATGTAGTCGTCAGTAATTGTGTCCTGAATCTGTTACCTGCCAAAGACAAAATTTTTAACGAAATTCAAAGAGTTCTAAAAGATGGCGGTCATTTTAGCATTTCAGATATTGTGTTAAAAGGAGCATTGCCAGAGGAATTACGTCAAAGTGCAGAAATGTACGCAGGTTGTGTAGCAGGGGCTATTCAAAAGGAGGACTATATGAATTTAATCGAAGAGGCAGGGTTTAATAATATCACTATACAAAAAGAAAAACCAATTATTATTCCTGATGATATTTTGACTAATTATTTAGATGGAGAAGCATTGGCATCTTTTAAAAACGGAGATACTGGAATTTTTAGTATTACCGTCTTTGCACAAAAAGGAAAATCAACCTCCAAATTTAAAGCGATAGATTTGGGTTTTGAACAAGGAGCTGTTTGTGACCCGAATAG
>CAYMSC010000563.1:1727-3957 GCA_964392805.1 uncultured Saprospiraceae bacterium | reverse complement strand
GAATAAGGTGAATAAGGTGAATAAGGTGAATAAGGTGAATAAGGTGAATAAGGTGAAATTTATGTTTAAATTACTAAAAAACAATCTTTTATTTGCAATAATTTGTATATGCTCAAAAAAATCGGCAGTGCTACCGATAGTCTAAATAGATTGACCGTTTAACAACCACTCATAACTCCCCTACTTTTACAACCGCTCCCGAATTCATTTTACCAATTTTTCCTTCCCCATACATAAATCCTGCTAAGCCTACTCTTACTAGTCGCAATACCGGAAAACCAACCGCGGCAAACATTCTTCGGACTTGTCGATTTTTCCCTTCCGTAATGGTAATGCTGACCCAAGTATCAGGTATAGATTTTCTTACACGGATGGGTGGATTTCGTTCTGGCAAATTGGGAGTATCCGCCAAAAAATGAACAATGGCGTTGGCTGTCCGATGAATTTTCTTTTTTATTTTAATATTAATTCCTTTTCTTAAAGGCACAAAATCAGCATCTACTGGCGCTCCTTCTACTTGCACCCAATAGGTTTTAGGCTGCTTATTTTTTGGATGCAATAGCTTGGCATTTAACCGTTTATCATTTGTCAACAATAATAAGCCTTCGCTATCTGCATCCAATCTTCCTAGGGGATAAACATCTTTCGGGAAATTAAAAGCTAAATCTGCCAAAGTAATGTGATGAGGCGCTTCTCTCGTAAATTGAGAGAGCATATTAAAGGGTTTGTATAATAAGTAAGTTGGCATATTGGCAAAAATACAGGATCCTGTTTAAGACGCCTACTTTTTAGCAGAGCATTTAATAATCGCATGGGAGGTTAATATGTTCGCCAAACGATGAATTATAAATGTTGAGTAAAACGAAATCCTAATTTTTATCGAATTGGCGTCAAGCTTTTACTACTGGACAAAAGAGGTCAGAGGTCAGACCGAAAAATTACATTTTTCTGTCAGAGGTCAGACTTTAAAAATGCAGGTACCTGATAATCAGAATTTTAAACCTATATCATCTGACTTCTGACAGTCAATGAAATTGACGGTCTGACTTCTGACTTCTGACTTCTGACTTCTGACTTCTAAAATGTCCATTAGTGTAATATTTACACTTACATTTTCTCTTAATTTTTAATTATTTCCTTACCTTAGCTTTTTTGTAATAAATATTAATTCAATAAAACGAAAAGCTCATGGAAAATAAACGTCGTACTTTTTTACAAAATGCTGGCTTATTGGCTGCGGGTTCCTTAATACTTCCTCAATGGGCTTGTAAATCAGGAGCTAAAGAAACAGCTACAACTGCTGTTAGTGAAGCGGCATCAACTGTAGCTGCTGTTGTTCAACCGAGCTTGGACCAATTTGGTATTCAGCTTTATACTTTAAGAGATGTGATTCCACAAGACCCGCTAGGCACCTTAAAAAAACTATCTGGCTACGGCTTCAAGCAAATTGAAAGCTATGATGGGAAGGATGGTATCTTTTGGGGAATGCCGAATACAGAGTTCAAAAAACACTTGGATGGATTGGGTTTAAATATGGTTTCTGCTCATGCCAATATCAATGAAAATTTTGAACAGAAAGCGGCACAAGCTGCCGAAATAGGTATGAAGTACCTTATTTGTCCTTATATTGGACCACAAACGAGTGTAGAAAACTGGAAAAAAGTGACGGATAAGTTTAATGAATGTGGGGCTATTTGCAAAAAAAATGGGATTCGATTTGCCTACCACAATCACGCTTATACTTTTAAAGCATTTTCTGGTATGATTCCGCATGATTTTATTATGGATAATACAGACCCAGAGTTAGTAGACCACGAAATGGATATTTATTGGGTAGTCACTGGTGGTGCAGACCCCATTGAATATTTAACCAAATATAAAAATCGATTCAAATTATGTCACGTGAAAGATAGATTAAAAGACGCTGCCGACGATGTAAGAGAAGCGACTTGTACTTTAGGAACGGGTAAAATTGATTTCCCTAAAATCCTAAAAGTAGCCAAAGAGAATGGTATGGAATATTTTATCATGGAGCAAGAACGCTATGATAATACCACCCCAATGGATTGTGCAAAAGATGGAGCAGATTACTTGAAAAAATTGGTGTTTGCTTAGTACTGTTTTTTTGAATCACAAAGAACATAAAAGGGCACAAAAGAGATTTGTATTTCTCTACTGTGCCCTTTGTTGTTTTTATTATAATCAAATTGCTGTAAATTTCAACTTCAAC
>CAYMSC010000563.1:0-1627 GCA_964392805.1 uncultured Saprospiraceae bacterium | reverse complement strand
TTCAACTTCAACCTCAACATCCAAAAACAGCAAAATCTGTTTACAATCTGCTAAATCTGTCTAAATCCGAGGACTATCCTCCTAGTATTGGCGCTGCAAATAAAATCTAAGAATTATTTGAATAGCTTTAAATTTCAACCTCAATTTACCCTATCGTAAACTGCCTACTGCCTACTGTAATACTGCTAACTGCCCTACCGCCTCCGATTATTAGACCGCCCAAAAGACTTACCTGCTTCTTTTGCCTTTCGTCGATTGGCAAAAAACTCCTGCTTTCTTCTTTGTTTTTCTTTATTCCACTCTTTCTTTTCCGCGTCAGTCATTGGCTTATCCGTTTGAGGAAAAGGATGGTCTTTGAGTACTTTTATTTTTTGCTTAATCAATTTTTCAATATCTCTAATAAAAGCATTTTCTTCTGGTTCGCAAATAGCAATAGCAACTCCTTCTTCTCCTGCCCTACCCGACCGACCAATTCGGTGAACATAGGTTTCTGCTACATTTGGAATATCATAATTCACCACATATCTCAATTTATCAATATCAATTCCTCTTGCCGCAATATCCGTCGCTACTAAAACTCGAATAGCTCCTTCTTTGAACTGTTTAAGGGCTTTTTGTCGTTGGTTTTGTGCCTTATCTCCATGTATCGCCGCCGCCGAAATTCCTTTTTTCTTTAAATCTTTAGCGATTCTATCAGCTCCACGTTTAGTCCGAGAAAAAACTAATACTTGGTCTATATCTTCGTCTTTCAAAATATAAGTCAATAAATTTTTCTTGGTCGTTCTATTGGTATAATACAGGTATTGCTGAATGGTCTCCGCTGTGGAAGAAACAGGACTGACTTCTATCTTTTTTGGGTCTTTAAGGATTTCTCTCGACAGTTTCACTATATTATTAGGCATCGTTGCCGAAAAGAAGAGCGATTGTCTTTTTTTAGGTAAAAGTGGTAAAATCCGCTTAATGTCATTGATAAAACCCATATCTAACATACGGTCTGCTTCATCTAAGATAAATACTTTGATCGTGCTTAAGCTAATGATTCCTTGGCTGATTAAATCCAGTAAACGACCGGGCGTAGCTACCAAAATATGGACTCCTTTGCGTAAAGCTTTAACTTGACTATGCTGCTTGACTCCTCCAAAAATGACGGTTTGTTTGACTACCGTATGTTTAGCATAAGATTCAATACTTTCTTCTATTTGAATCGCTAACTCTCTAGTGGGGGTTAAGATTAAAGCACGCATCGTTGGTGTGCCTCCTTGCTTCGCTTCAATTTGATGAATCAATTGAATGATTGGAATGGCAAAAGCGGCTGTTTTCCCGGTCCCTGTTTGCGCCACCCCTAGCACATCTTGACGCTTGAGAATAATAGGAATAGCCCTACCTTGAATGGGCGTGGGTTCTACATAATTTTTATCTTTTAGGGCTTTTAGTATTGGAGGAATTAATTTCAAATCTTCAAATCGCATGCAACACTTCTTTTTTTACGCTCATTTACTAAAGTTCCTGTAAATGATGGGTTACGAATAATGCTGCAAAGGTAGGTTATTTATTCCATTGGTGGTTTAGATAAAAGAAAGAGCTTCCAGAACTTGGAGTTCTCTACTCTCTGTTCTCCGAAACTTAG
>CAYMSC010000562.1:0-3974 GCA_964392805.1 uncultured Saprospiraceae bacterium | reverse complement strand
ACCATCCTCGAAAGACCATCTATGCACAAAAAGAACATCACTTCCTAATTCTTCAAAACTACTTCTGATATTTTTTTCTAAGGTATCAACCAATGAAAAAACGATAATCAAACAAAAAATGCCAATAGTAACTCCTAAAACGGATAGAAAACTTCGTAATTTATGAGCAAAGAGCGCATGTATGGCTAGGGATATACTTTGGGAGAGTATTTTAAAAAAAGTCAGCATTCGGTGTTCATTTAGTTTGAAGGTAAATCCTTATGATTGATAGATGCTGGCAAGTTAAAGTAGGGTGGGTCAACAGTCAAAAACCTTTATTCTCCTACAAAGTTATTTCAATAAGTTTTTATAAATTTGATAAATCCTTCATTTTATCACACCAGGTTTAAATCAAAAATCATGAAAAATATAGTATTAGGAAGTTTGTTCTTTTTATTAACGACTACCCTATTGGCCCAAAATCTAAAAGTACCGACCTTAAGTCCTTTTTCAGAAATCAAACAAGAAATTGGTCTAACAGAAATCAGTTTATCCTATGCTCGTCCGAGTGCCAAAGGTCGAACTGTAATGGGCGAATTAGTACCATTTGGAAAGATGTGGCGAACAGGAGCGAATGCCTCCACTAAAATAACGGTATCTGAGACTGTGAAAATTGGAGGCAATGAATTAGCGGCAGGGACTTATGCGCTTTATACCATTCCAGAACAAGAGGAGTGGACGATTATCATTCATAAAAAAACGAAATTTAGGAGCATTGCAGGAGGGAAAGTAAAGTCAGAAAATGATGCTTTTAGATTCAAGGTAAAACCTATTCATAGTCCATTACAAGTAGAAAGTTTTACCATGCAATTTACGGATGTCCATACCAAAGGGTGTAATATCCAATTGAGTTGGGAAAATACGATTATCAATTTACCCGTCGAGGTAGAAGTAGATGCAAAAATAGAGGCACAAATGGCGGAGTTGTTAAAAACACCAGAAAAAGTAGGACATCGAGTGTATTTCCGAGCAGCTGAATATTATTTACACAATCAAAAAGACTTAACGCAATCGATGGATTGGATAGATGCAGCTTTGGCAAAAAGTGAAAATAATTTCAGATATGGTTTATTAAAAGCAAAAATCTATGCGGCGCAAGGAGATGACGCAATGGCTATTAGTACCGTAAAAAAAGCGAAAGAATGGGCAGAAATTGCAAATAATTCCAATTATATCGGACAAACAGAAGTCTATCTAGCTAGTCTGGAAGGAACGTCACTAGATGAAGTAGGCATGTTAGGCTTAGACAGGCCTTATGCCAAAGATGTAGAAAGTTTAGATAATATTCTAGCGGCGCTTTATGATGTGATTTCTGGCGAAAAAGGGGTTAAAAGAGATTGGGCTAGATTTAGAAATTTATTTATAGCAGATGCGCAATTAATGCCTAGTGGCAAGAATAAAACAGGCAAGGTGGGCTATCGAGTTTTGACACCACAAGACTACATTGAACTTGCAGGAAAAAACTTAGAAGAAAATGGTTTTTATGAAGTCGAACTCAGTCGAAAAACGGAGGAATATGGTTCGCTCGTACATGCCTTCAGTACTTACGAATCTTATCGTTCCAAAAAAGAAGAAACGCCATTTGCTAGGGGAATTAATAGCATCCAATTGATGAATGATGGCGAACGTTGGTGGGTGGTTAGTATTTATTGGTTGGGAGAGACGGAGGCATTGCCATTAACGGAGAAATATTTGCCAAAAAAATAATATCAACCAAATAGCTTCATGTCTAAAATTGTAATAATAACAGGCGCATCAAGAGGTATTGGCGCAGCTACGGCTATTCAAGCGGGTAAAAAAGGATATACGGTTTGTATTAATTAGACTCATATCTTTACAAAAGAGTAAAGATATGAGTCTATTATAAAAATAGCAGGCAAGCCGCTTCCCTTGTACAGCAAACCATTCAAAAAGCAGGAGGTATTGCGCATTTATTCCAAGCTGATATTTCAAAAGAAGCAGAAATTCTCCATTTATTTGAGCGAATAGATAAAGAAGTTGGACCAATAACTGCTTTAGTGAATAATGCTGGTATCCTTGGTAAAAGAACCGCTTTAGTCCATATGGATGCCGCTCGGTTACAACAGGTATTTTCTACTAATATTATTGGGAGTTTATTATGTGCAAAAGCAGCCATTCTTCGCATGTCTACCGAATTTGGCGGCAAAGGTGGCGCAATAGTTAATGTCTCTTCCGCAGCTGCTCGATTAGGTTTCCCTTTCGAATACATAGATTATGCGGCTACAAAAGGAGCCATGGATACGATGACTTTAGGTTTGGCAAAAGAGGTAGCGAATGTCGGCATTAGAGTAAACGGAGTCCGTCTCGGATTGATTGAAACAGATATTCACGAAAAGAATAGATTACCGCAATTAGTAGGTGGTGTTCCTATGAAAAGAACTGGAACAGCAGCAGAAGTAGCTTCAGCGATTATTTGGCTACTTTCTGAAGAATCCGCTTATGTTACTGGAACAAATATAGATGTTACAGGAGGAAGATAAGCCCCATAATAATCGTTTAAAACAGACTAACTCCAACATATATTTTTTGCCTAAATTGAGTGAGATTTTTCGCCTAAAACAAGGCCCTTTTCAAAGAACTAACTACTACCTAAAACTGTTTCTATTATATCTATTTCTTCATCAAAATAGGCTTATGAAAAACATAGCAGGTATTCCAGAAAATGGGAAAAAAAGAGTGGTGATTATCGGTGGTGGTTTTGCGGGATTAAAACTAGCTAAATCACTGAAAAAGAGCGACTTCCAAATTGTATTGATTGATAAAAATAATTATCATCAGTTCCAGCCGCTCTTTTATCAAGTAGCTACGGCAGGTTTAGAACCAAGCGCTATTTCTTTCCCTTTGCGGAAAGCTTTTCAGAACCAACAACATATTCATTTTAGAATAGCTTCTTTAAAGAAAGTAGAGACCAAAAATCAAGCTATTCATACAGATATTGGACAATTAAAATATGATTATTTAGTATTGGCAATTGGGGCAGATACCAATTATTTTGGCAATCAAAATATCAAGCGCCATGCTACGCCGATGAAGTCCTTAGGCGAAGCAATTGATTTGCGAAATACCATATTGACCAATTTCGAAAAGGCATTGAATGAGACGGATAAAAAAGCGATTGATAGTCTATTAAATTTTGTCATTGTTGGTGGTGGTCCTACGGGAACAGAGTTGGCAGGTGCTTTGGCAGAAATGAAAAAATACATCTTACCAAAAGATTATCCCGAGTTGGATTTTAGTCGCATGAAAATCTATCTATTAGAAGCGGCGGATAAGGTTTTAAATGGGTACTCTGAAGTATCTTCGGTCAAAGGACAAGAGTATTTGGAAAAATTGGGCGTGGAAGTAAAGACCAATACTTTTGTAAAGGACTACGACGGCAAATCCGTGCTTTTGGCAGATGGCAAAACATTAGCTACCGACACGTTAATTTGGGCAGCGGGTATCAAGGGAAATCCCGTTCATGGATTAGGGACAGGCATCATCGGTCGAGGTGGTCGATTAAAAGTAGATGCGTTTAATACCGTAGAAAATCATCCAAATATTTTTGCCATTGGTGATATAGCATTAATGGCTACTGAAAAACATGAGAATGGTCATCCTCAAGTCGCACAGGTCGCCATTCAGCAAGCGGATTTATTGGCTACAAACTTAAAAAGAGCCCAAAAGGGTCAAACTTTAAAAGCGTTCAGCTATTTAGACAAAGGTTCCTTAGCTACGGTCGGTAGAAATTTGGCGATAGCCGATTTACCTTTTGTGAGTTTCCAAGGATTTTTCGCTTGGGTCTTATGGTTGATTGTACATTTGATGTCCATTCTTGGGGTCAAAAATCGGCTGTTTGTGTTTATTAATTGGGCTTGGAGTTATTTGACTTATGACCAATCATTGCGGTTGTTGATTAGGCCGAAATCGGATGC
>CAYMSC010000561.1:0-3978 GCA_964392805.1 uncultured Saprospiraceae bacterium | reverse complement strand
TTTATTTTTTGCACAAAATCTGGTAATTTGCATGGTTTTTCTCCCCCTCTGGAGGGGGTTAGGGGGAGGATTTTTTGAAGATTTTTTTTCCTACTTACCACTTCCTCCCCCCAGCCCCCTCCAGAGGGGGAGATAGATTCGGCAAACACAAAATTTGTAGCCGAAACTTGAGCACCTAGTATACTACAAAGCAATAAAAGTATCGTTGCAATTAAAATAATTATTCTCAAAATTAGTCGATTTTAATAGTCCAAAAATTCACCTACAACGAATTCATCATTCATCGTTCATCATTCAATAGCTATCTCTGCCAAATGCGCATAAGCTTTCATATCCGTAATAATCACTTCTTCTCCCGCTTTGAGGTTGTCTAATATTTCTACATAATCAAAATTAGATAAGCCGATTTTAACGACTCGTCGTTTGGCAATGCCATTTTCGACTACATAAATATCTTGTTGCTTTCGACCTTTAAATATAGGCCCGTTGGCAACACGAACCGTATTACTTTTAGATTGGGTAACCAAAAAGACTTCCACCTTCAAATTTGGGCGCAACAATTCATGGTTCTGTTCTTGTAACTGAACCACAAATTGTATCACGCCATCGGTAACAGTCGGTTTGATATTGCTTACAAGGCCATTTAAATCTTGTTCGTTGATGCGGATAATCGCCGCTTGCCCAATATGAATTTTTTCTCCGTAAATATCTGAAATCGCTCCTGCTACACTAAAACTCCCCAAATCTGCTACTCTTGCTAAAGCTTCTCCTTCGTTAACCGTTGTTCCTATATTGTCATTAATCCAAGTCAATACCCCTGCCCTAGAAGCAACCACTTCAGCTTGTTCTAATTTCCTAGAAAATTCTTTTAAATCTTTGCTTTGAATAGCTAATTGTAATTCGACTTCTTTTAAATCACTCGTTACCGATTGTTGTTTATAAGCCAAGTCATTTTCTAGTTGTTTCTTTTCTAGTTCCGCTATTGCTAAATTGAGTTTTACTTTTTCCATTGCTGCTTCCGTTCCTCCACCGATAGTGACCAAGCGATTGGCATCTGCTAAATCTGCTTTTAAGCCATTAATCCGCAATCCTTTGATGTCATTATTAATTTTTAAATCGTATAAGTTTTTATCTAGTTGTAATTTTAATTGAACAATACTATTTTTTTTGAGCGACAACTGGTCATTTAATTTTTCTTGTTTTAATAAAGCAAATTCTTTGTTTAACATTAAAATTGGTTGATTGGCTTCAACCTTACTTCCAACAGGTAATAAAATTTCTTCGACCACCGCCTGAATGGAACTGGTAATCACTTGCTCAAATTCTGGTAACACTTCTCCTGTAGCGGTAATCGTATGCTCCATATTTCCCAGTTCTGCTACGGTGGTCCTAAATTTATTGGTTGATAAAGAAGTTGATAAAGCTGACCGAAAAAAATACATACCTGCCGCAATAGCACCAATGATAATTATTGCCCACCCTATATTTCGGTAACGTCGCTGTTGAATAACTTGGTCGGATAATGCTCTGTCCATTACAACTAATTTTGAATGTTGAATGTTGAATTTTTGAATGTTGAATATCCATGCTGCCACTTTCCGCATTTATGTTTTGCGCCATATTCACATCAGAATAAATCCAAGAGGCATGCCAAGTTATAAAATTCTGATTATCAGTTGTTTATAATTTAATGCTGTTTTTTAGTTGTTTTAAAAACGAACGAGGTGTTCGATATCGAACACTTTTAAAAGCATACGCTAGACGGGGCAAAAAAATGATTTTCAGCCTTGAAGTTTAGTACGGGCAATCAATTGTCGTTTCATCTCCCATCTTTTGCTAATATTTTACACATCGTTAATTTTTAGATTTGATATGCCTAGACATCAAATAGTTTACATTACTTTCGCAGCCAGCATACTACTCCACAGACTTTACATCAAGCAATACATACTGTTTAAAAAATTCAACCATCATCTAGGCATTGAAGGGACATATACCTTTGTGTAGTACTTCCCTTTTAATGACCAAAAAATTTAAACAGTTATGACAAAAAAAGGCTTACTATTATCCTTCTTATGCTTATGCTTTATTCCATTTAGTATTGCACAACATGTTTATTGTGGACAACAAAGCGCAATGAATAAGCTGGCAGACCAGATTCCTGCTTTCAAGCAAGCGGTTCAGCAAACTTTTGCCGAAGCCAAACGAAATACTCAAACTTCTACGACTAGCCGTTCTAATGATTTATTACAAGTACAAGTAGTTGTCCATGTGGTACATAATACCGATGTTCAGAATATTTCTGATGAGCTAATCGCTGAACAAATCGCCATTTTAAACGAAGATTTTCAAAGTCTAAATGCGGACCAAGCGAATGCTAGAGACATTTATAAGGAGATTGCTGGAAATGCAAATATTGAGTTTGTCTTAGCAAGCACTAACCCTGATGGCAAGCCAACATCAGGAATTACTCGAACAACTACAGAGGTGGAAACTTTTGTAGATTTAAATTTAGATATAGCTACTTTAATAGAGGCAGCATCTGAATGTGGCTTAGATTTCACTTGTATTCAAGAAAAAATATTAATCGGTGGTTTAGAAGAAAATATCGAAAGTGGAGGCGTTCAAATGGATGATGTTAAAAGAAGTGATAGAGGTGGTATTGACCCTTGGGACACAGAACGCTATGTTAATATTTGGGTCACTAACCTAAACATTGATTTCTTGGGACAATCCATGCCTGCTATTTTAGGTTTTGCTTATCCGCCTGTGGGCGCACCCAATTGGCCAGAAGAAATTTTTGAAGAAGATTTATCTGCTATTGCAGGTGTTGTCGTGCATTATGAGGCATTTGGTAAAAGCAATGCTGGAGGTGGCTTATTAGGCAATTTAGCAGACGGTGGTCGAACGACTACGCATGAAATGGGGCATTATTTTGGTTTGAGACATGTTCATGGCGACGGAGGTTGTGAGGAAGATGACGGGATTGCGGATACTCCCTCAGCAGATGCTAGTCAACAGGCACAAGCAGACCCTAATAATTTACCCGTTTGCGAAGATTTATACAGCATTGATACTTGCCCTGAAGATGATAGACCAGATATGGTTGAAAACTATATGGACTATAATGCCATCACTTGCCAAAATTTATTTACTATTGAACAAGTAGAGATTATGCGAGCAATGTTGCAAGGTCCAAGAGCTGGATTATTAGGGCAGCAAGTGAGTACAAGTACTGCAGAAGAAATCGCTGCGACCCAAGCTTTTGAGGTTTACCCTAATCCTACTGCGAACACGCTTAATTTATCTTTGGATGGCTATAATTTGGCTGATTTCAAAGTTCGGGTACAAAATATTTTAGGCGCGACGGTCACGGTTGATGTCACAAAAGGCAATACCCAAATTGATATGAGCCAATTAAATGGTGGTATTTATTTAGTGAATTTAATTAAAGCAGATTTACAAATTGTAAAAAAGGTATCTGTATTGAATTAATAAAAAGCATAGATTTCAAACAAAACTAGAACAGAACAAACAAAACCAAACTTTACATGCTTCAAATTTATTAAAAGTTGAAGGAGGTTGTTTCTAATAGTAGGAACAGCCTTTTTTTATTAAATTTACTAAAAAAATAATGTACTATTTCTATCTTGAAAAATCCGTTGTCCTTCAATTATTCGTTGTAGAAAAAATCTGTACAACTGATAATTAAAAGACAATGGATTTTTACTTTTCTGAGAGCATGCCATTTCTAAAACTGCCTACTGCTCTACGGCTCCACAATATTAAACAACAAATCAAACGGCGTACCCATCATCTTCTGAAAATCTGCATAATCGTTTCTATTCCCTTCAATTGTAATATTTTCAGCTGTTTTCCTTAAAAAATTAAGCAAAAAAAAGAGCTGCCAGCGGCAGCTCCATTTTAACAAATTATAATCCCATGAACATATCCAAAATTAATTCTTTAGTTTTCTAT
>CAYMSC010000560.1:0-3994 GCA_964392805.1 uncultured Saprospiraceae bacterium | reverse complement strand
GGAATAAAATCCGTGTGGAATAAAATCCGTGTGGAATAAAATCCGTGTGGAATAAAATCCGTGTGGAATAATTTTCCCACACAGATTTTTATCAATTTTTTATCTGACGCTCTAAAGAACCGCCAAATCCTCTTAAATGCTAGTATTGAAATACTAATATACTTTCATTTCTAATTTTAGGGTAGTATATTTGGTAAATAATTACTGAAAAAATAGTATGAAGAAGACGCAGCTAAAGATAGTTAAAACAGCTATACAATTATTTAATAAAAATGGAGTGGCAAATGTCAGAGTTCAAGACATTGCAATAGCCACAAATATCAGTCCGGGTAATCTGACTTATCATTATAAAACAAAGAAAGATTTAATGGTAACAGTCTTAGATTATATGAAGAGGCTACAAAAAGAAATGTTCCCTTACCAGTACGTTATTGAAGCTCCTAATTGGATAGAATTAGTACAAACATATCTGCGTTTTCAGATTCAATTTAGATTCTTTTACAGAGATATTTTAGAAATTTCCAACCTAGTTCCTGAAAGTAAAAAACAATACGGCAAGCAAATTGAAAGTGTCATCGATTTTAATAAAAATGGAATTTATCTATCTGTTGATAAAGGTTTTATGATTCCTGAACC
The DNA here is from genome assembly GCA_964392805.1 of uncultured Saprospiraceae bacterium. GTDB lineage: Bacteria > Bacteroidota > Bacteroidia > Chitinophagales > Saprospiraceae > JAFMDF01. The sequence goes on along the minus strand of CAYMSC010000560.1, from coordinate 3,358 downwards.
GCACGAAGGACATTACAAAACTTTAGCCACCAACTCTTGGGCGATTTTAAATTCTTGGTTGACCGTCCGAGAAGTGCTAGGTAAAGAAGTCGCTAATATAAATCGAGGCATGAATGGGCTACTAGAATTAAACTATCCTTATTTTACAGAAAAAGGAAAAGAGTTTTATCATAAAATTAAGGCGAAAATCCCAGAACTAGTGGAATCGGAAATTAATTTAGTGGAGGAGATGACGGAGTAGTACAGTTGGCAGTTTGCAGTTTGGTGGTTTGCAGTAAGGGGTTGTAGAAAAAGCCTCAATTTATGAATGATCATCTTTGTAGCCATATTATATCTTTGAGGGTTATTGTTGAAATGTTTGATGGCTGATTGATTAACAATCAAACAATATTAACAATCAAGTCATCAAATAAGATAAAACCAAGTAAGAGCATGTTTAAAATTCCATCAATTAGCTACAAGCGGCAAATTTTATCTTGTAGGTTGTTAAAAATTTTGACCAGGCAAAAGGATGCTAAAAATTTTGCCTACTACAAAACAAAATTTGCTCACTTTCGCTCAATCATGAAAATTTAAACATGCTCTAATATTTCAAGCGGATTGGAAATTATAAGGTAAAATTTTTAAACATACACTTAGTAACAAATTTTTTAGTTTGCCTCAGCATATTTATTGGCTTGAATAAAAGGTATGGTAAAAATAAATCTAGTGCCTTTATTTTTTTCAGATTCCACCCAGATTTTGCCTTTATGTAGCTCTATAATTCTTTTGCAAGTTGCCAGACCAATACCTGAGCCAGCATATTCAGTCTCGTTATGTAATTTTTTAAAAGGAAAAAATATCTTTTCTTGATTTTTTTTCTCAATGCCAATACCATTATCTTCAATCACTAATTCACAGTGATTCTCTTTTTTACTACTATGAATTTTGATAGTCAATGGTGCTGCTTTCTTTTTAAACTTAATGGCGTTGGATATAATATTCTGAAAAACCTGATTGATTTTTACGGGTACAACCTCCAACATAGGGAGTCTTGTTCGTTCAATATTTACCTCATTGGTATCGATTTGGTCTTTTAAGTTTGTCAAAACATTATCTAATACTGTATCGAGTGGTAATTTTTGAAAAGAAGTTTCTTTAACGGCTGTAAGTTTAGCATAAGCTAATAAATCAGTCACCATTTGCAGCATATTAGTCGAGCTTTTGAGAATCAAATTAAGAAATTGAGTATTTTCTTCATCCAATACTTCTTTCTTCTCCAAATCTTTTTTTAATAAATTCGCAAAACCGTTAATCGTTCTAATGGGTTGTTTAAGGTCATGAGAGGTCACATAAGCATATTGTTCTAATTCTTGATTACTATTTTTCAACCGTTCTTGCATACGTATCAATTGGTTCGCCTGCTTTTCGTACGCTTCGTTTTTGAATCTCAATGCTTCTTGGTTCACCTCCAGTTTTTTTATCAATTTTTGATTTTCATTATAAAAAATAGTTAAAACACAAAAAGAAATAATCGTACATAAGCCACTAACAACAAGATAATAAGGAGGTGGGAAAATTAGCGTTTGCGCTCGAAAAAATTGAATTCCTTCCGGAGTCCCTACCAAAGTATAAAGATAAAAAGACCAGATATTAACTATAATTAACCAGAAAATGGCAGCCCGTACTCTCGAGAAAGTATAAGCAATTAAAGGCAAAAAGTAAAGGAAAAAATTATCAACTGAGTAAATTCCTCCTGATTGTAGGGTCAAATCAGCTAAAAAATAAAAATTGACAGCTAAAAATAGGTTAGCTGTTATATCAATAGAATTCGTAAAACGGAAAATGACTAATACACCAATTGAGGCTAATAGAAAGGGTTGAAAAGGAAAGTCGGAAGGTATAATACCTAGACTTACTATGGCAAAATTAATGCTATTAATTACGATAATAAATAATAAAATATATACCAGTATTTTAGCTTTCGTTGCATTTTTGTGGTCTGAATTGGCAATACTGGGGAAAAATTCTTTAAAATTCATTTTGCCATTTTTTGAAGTTTAGTACCATAGCCGTCAGGCTAACGATTTGAAATAGCTAATTTTTAAAGCTAGACACGCTGAAAACCCATACGGGCAAGCTGTGAAAAATATTGATTTTAAGATGAAATCTTAAAATATCGACACAATCGTAAACGACTGATTATCAGCAACTATTTTCTTAGCCTGACGGCTATGGTTTGGTACTTATTTACTTTCAAATTTTGTACCAAGATGCTATGGCTTTTATCCAAGTCCTATCGCTTAATCCTAATGTCTATGTCGTTCCTCCTCTCCTAATCGCTTTTCCTCACCTTTCCTTTCAATCTCTTCTATGAGTAGCTAAATCACTTCTTGAAGTCATAGAAAAAGTAAAACAAATGCGGATAGGTTTTGCCTAAAATGTAAACTTAAAAAGCCTGTCCTCAAAACGAGAACAGGCTTTTTAGTTTTTATTTCAATCATTCTATTTTATTTCTTATCAATCTTACATGGACAATCCCCACACAAATCCGCCGTATCATCCACTAAAGAACTAGTCACTGCATTCAGTTTATTCACTTTATATTTAAAATCACCTGTCAATCGGTCTCGAATCAACTTAAGGTTTTTTAATAACCCACCTGTATCCATTGGTAAAGTAGCCTCTAACATTTGACGGAAACGCTTGGCAAAGGTTGGGGATTTTCCATTGGTAGAAATCGCTACTTTCAGATTCCCTCTAGTGACAATCGACCCCAAATAAAAATCGCACAAAGCAGGTGTATCTGCTACATTGGCCAAAACTTTGTTCGCTTTGGCAATTTGCTGTACTTCAGCATTTAATTCTTTGATGTTGGTGGCGGCAATGGCAATGTCCTTGCCTTCCATATCGCTCGCCTCAAATTCTTTTTTGATAATTTTTACATTATAGTCGCCTTTTTTCAATAATTCATCTACTTCAGGAGATACCCAAGGAGCGACGACCGTAATATTCGCTGCTGGGCTACTTTTTAGAATAAAGGACATCTTTTCATAACCTACTTCGCCTGCACCGACGATTAACATTTCTAATTGGTGGAGTTTGATAAATACTGGATAAAGTGGATTTTGCATTAGTTATTTATTAAGGTCTTATATTTTTTTCTCTACCGTACACTTTTTACAAAGCTAAAGGCCTTCGGCGGCTAAAACAAGGGGTTTTGGGGGAGCAAATCTTGATTTTTTATTAAAAAATCAAGATTTACTCCCCCCAAACACTGTAATTTTTGAGACTGGTTCATCAATGTCAAATTCTTCTACTCGTTCAGGATGTAAATCTACTACTTCCCCAATCACAATAATAGCTGGGGCCCCTAATC
>CAYMSC010000559.1:0-4004 GCA_964392805.1 uncultured Saprospiraceae bacterium | reverse complement strand
AATTAATTGTATAGATGATATTAATTATTACCTTTGAGGTTATAAATAATTACAATTTGTAAAACCATTAAATTTAGTAAGAATGAAATACCTTTTTATTTTTTTTATCACATTACTACTTATAGGATGTGAAAATACAAATGAAGCTTCAAATAATGAAGCTAGTGTGATTGGGGAGAAAGCTGTAGAAACGGTTGCTGAAGCTACTGCATCTGCAAGTGAAATGCCTAAAGAAATGACAGAAGAGGTAATGGCTGATATGAAAAAAGAATTAGAGGAGTTGGATATGCTTGAAGAAGAAAAAGCTGCATTCATCAAAAAGGCAGAAAAAAACATGAAGAAACCTGCTGAGTCGACAGTTGCAAAAGCAAAAGAAGCAGTAACAGAGGCTAGTGCAAAAGCAAAAGAAGTCATGACAGACGCTACTGCAAAACCAAAAGAAGTTTTAAAAGAGGCTAGTGTAAAAGCAAAAGAAGCCATGACAGACGCTACTGCAAAAGCAAAAGAAGTCGTAACAGGAGCTGCTGCTAGTGTAAAAGCAAAAGAAGTTGTAACAGAGGCTAGTGCAAAAGCAAAAGAAGTCATGGCAGACGCTACTAATGCAAAACCAGAAGCGAAAAAAGTTATTGAGGAAAAAGTAAAACCGAAAGTGGCTATAGATAGCTCCCCTAGAAATTTTACAAATAAGGAATATAGCATAAAAGGTAACTGGTCTATACAAGAGGAAGGAGGTAAAACGTATGTTAAGTTACATTCTAATTTTAAAACTAAGAATGGTCCCGATTTAAAAGTTTTTTTAAATAATAGTACAATTCAAACGGTTTCTAGTAAAAGTGCCTTAAATGGTTCTGTTTTATTAGGGAAGCTAAAATCCAATAAAGGAGAACAAAAGTATTTAGTGCCTAGCAACATCGATATCACTAAGTATAAATCAGTGCTAATTCATTGTGAAAAATATACAGTGCTTTGGGGTGGTGGAAAATTGTTTTAGTAGTATTAAGAAGTCCTATTATTTGAAAATGAATATTTTTAAATAATAGGACGCTCTATTCAATATGGTCGCCAAATGATAAATGATGAACTATAAACGATGAATTGTGATTAATTAAAATATATAATTATTTTATAATTAACTGTTAATACATTTTACATTTAACGAATTCATCGTTCATCATTTATAGTTCATCGTTTGGCGAACATATTATCTATTTTACCCTAATCAAAAAGAACTATTTTCCCGAAACCAATTTCGCCCGAACCCCCAAATGCGTCGTAATCTTCTCATAAGCCAAAGCAAACTCCAATACCCGTTTATCATCTCCAAACTTACCCATAATTTGCATCCCCATTGGCCTACCTTGCGCATCAAAACCGACAGGTACATTAACTGCTGGTATTCCTCCAAGACTGGCTAAAATAACGACTTCCATCCAACGATGGTAAGTATCCATTTCACGGCCATTAATTGTTTTAGGCCAATGTGTTTCCGTAGAATAGGGGAAGACTTGAGCAGTTGGTAAAACTAAAAAGTCGTATTGTTCAAATAAGCGGTCTAGTTCTCTATTCCAATTAGCACGAATGCTTGTTGCTTTGGCGACTTCTTCTTCTGTGAAACGTATGCCCTGTTCTATTTCCCAAAGCAATTCAGGTTTAAGTAAATCCTTTTTTGCAGGAAACTGATAATAATCTAATTGTTGTAAGCGGATATGATGACGAAGTGTTGTCCAACTAAACCATAAATCAGATAAAGTAAATTTAGGAAGGCTTGGTTCGACTATTGCACCAGCCGTAGAAAGGTCTTTTAAACTAGCTTCACAAAGTTCGATTATACCTGATTCCATTGGTAAATAATTATCTAAATTCCCCATCCAACCAATTTTCACCTCTTTTAAAGGCAATGGTTTTAAGTTGTTAAAAACAGGTCGGCGAGCCATTGTCTGGAGCAATTGAATCGTATCTCTTGTATTTCTACCCATTGGCCCACTAGTCCAAAGCAATCGGTTAGTTGCATCTCCATCTTCCATGACAACGGTCGTACTTGGTCTAAATCCAATTACATTATTAAAGGCACCAGGATTTCTAAGCGACCCCATCATGTCCCCTCCATCGGCAACAGGTAACATCCGTGTACCTAGCCCACAAGCTGCACCGCCACTACTTCCGCCTGCGGTAAGTGTTGGATTATAAGCACTTCCCGTTGCTCCGAAAATTGGATTATAAGTTTGTGACCCCAAACCAAATTCAGGCGTATTGGTTTTGCCAATAAAAATCGCTCCTTCATTGCGAATCTTACTCACCAGTGGACTATCTTCTTCTGCTATGCGGTCTTTAAATAATAAAGAACCTTGGGTATAGTGCATGCCTGCTACCGGCGCTAGGTCCTTTATTGCATGCGGCATACCATGCATCCATCCCCAATAATCGCCTTTAGCCAATGCTTCATCTGCCAGTTTCGCTTGAATCATTAGCTCTTCATCTGGAACCATGCTAATAATAGCATTATAGACAGGATTATATTGATGAATATGTTTTAAATAGGCTTCCATCACTTCTGCACAACTAATCACTTTTGTCCGTATTGCCTCGGATAATTCCAAGGCGCTCCAATCGGTGATTTGAGTGGCTAGTTGGCTACTTTTATTCGTTCGGCAAGCATATGGAAGGCTAAGGGTAATACTGGCTGCTATGGTGTTTCTGATAAATTTTCTGCGATTCATAGCTCTAAGATAGACAATTTAAGTTGTTTTGGAACATTGAAAAAATAAATTTACATTTTGTCCCACTACATAATGACTGTACTAAAATTTATTCTTCAATCCTTTCCACATCTCGTTTTTGGTAAACCGCCAGGTACTCCGAACACCAGAGTATTTCAAATTAATCTTTTTCCCATTCGCCAATCGTTCAATTTGATAATCATAGAAACCTGCCACTGCAGTATCAAAATAAGCCTTGATGGGTGATTTAATAGGAGGGTCAACCACTTTCTCCAAGGAACCATCTAAAAATCCAGCCGCAAAATTATCGTTTAATAAAAAAGGTCGACCAAATCCAACAACATCTAATTCTTTGTTTTCCAACACTTTATTACAAAAACTAAGCGTTCTGAAACCGCCCGTTACCATGATAGGTATTTTACTTTCTCTTCTAACTTCTTTGGCAAAATCTAAAAAATAGGCTTCTCGTTCTTTTGTAGATTTTTTCACTCCTTTTTGAGTAAAAAAAGTTACTTCCTCATAGGTGCCTCCAGAAATTTCTAATAAATCGACTCCTCGTTTTTCTAATTCTTTGATGACATATAAAGCGTCCGCTTCCTCAAAACCACCTCTTTGAAAATCGGCAGAATTTAATTTAACAGAAATCGGAAATTCATGGCCAATCGCTTTTCGGGTTTGTGCCACCGTATCTAATAATAATCTAGCTCTATTTTCTATACTTCCCCCCCATTTATCCGTTCTAAGATTAGTTTTAGGTGATAAAAATTGACTTAATAAATAACCATGAGCAGCATGAAATTGGATGCCTGTGAATCCAACTCGGCGACAAAAGACACTTGCTTGGACAAACCGATTGATAATTTCCTCAATTTCGGGTGCTAATAAAGGGCGTGGTTTGGCAAACAAACCCATTTTTTTTAATTGTACATCAGAAGCAGAAACAGGTTTGAAGGTAGAAAAGATAGTAGCTTGTCGGCCTGCATGGTTGAGTTGCGCCCAAAAATGGGTGTTGGTATCTGTAACTGTTTTTGTCCATTTTTTAAAGGGTGCTTCGGGAGATAAGGCATGTGCGACCACATTCCCCCCAGACTCTAAATACCGCTCATCAATTAAAATATTGCCAGACAAAAGCATGCCTGCTCCTCCTTCCGCCCAAGTCTTATAGAGTTGAATATGTTTATCGTTGGGCAAATGATTAGGGTCAGCAAGTCGCTCAGTGAGTGCTGCTTTCGCCATTCGATTATTTAGGATTTCGCCGCAAGGTAACGTAAAAGGTTCGTTGATAAA
>CAYMSC010000558.1:0-4015 GCA_964392805.1 uncultured Saprospiraceae bacterium | reverse complement strand
GGGCATCTTAGAAAGAAAGATTTTTTTAGTAATTCAATAATGCTAAAAAAATAACCAATCTAAGTAAGATATAATTTAAGGTAAATGTTTTTAGAAGCATTTAGGCAGTAGAATCTGAGATTTATAGTCCAAAATGCAAAATAGCCTGATAAATAGTTTTAAAACAACAAGTCAATAATTAGTAGCTACTAATGATAAAAAATTACAAATTATTTCATGAACTATAATGATTCTCAAAAGGGGGGAAAAGTAGAAGAAAGGATGATTTACAAAATAGCTAAAACAATGCCAATTTGAGCATTTTCAATTATAGTTTTGAAAATGTAAAGCAGGAAACTGCGTTGTTTGGATATTTTTTTATAATTTTATTTTTATAACAAAAAAAAACGTATTAAGTCATTTCACCAATTCTAAAGACCTAGTGGTCAGAAAAATGGACATACAGTAACTCCTACCTTTCAAGTGCCATTGGAGAGGTGACAAGTGTCAAGAAAAAGATAAATTTTGTTCAAAATATTATTTTTTCATTTCAAATAACAGGCTAAAATTCCACATTATATTTCACTATATTCCACACGGATTAGCGTAGTCATATTTTTGTTTTAGCTAAATTATCTGGCGGCGTATCAAATATAAGGCTACTTGTTGGTGCGAGGCTAGAGGCTAGAGCCTCGCGCTAACCAGCCTTACATTTGATACACCGCCAATTATCTATAGTCTTTCGTATATTTCGGCTTGTGCTACCGATAGAATTTTCAAATTAGTATAATACTTCCTTGTTTTTCAAGGATAAAACCATCGATGTATTCCACTACAAGGTGATAAATGTAGGTACCAGGTTGAACGGACTTGTTTTTATAAGTACATCAAATTTGGGTTTTATCATTTTATTTGCGCGCAGCTGCTTTACGAGCCTCCCGAAAATACTTAAAAGGCACTAACAACATTCCAAAACACTCTCCATCTTCTTTTCCAAGGTGCTTATGATGTACCTTATGTCCTTTCCGTAAAGCTCTAAAGTAAACAGAGTTAGTATTCCGCATGTATTTAAATCGTTGATGGATAAAAATATCATGCACAAAAAAGTATAATACCCCATAAATAGTAATGCCTAAAGCTATCCAAAATAAGGCATTAAAATCATAGGAACCAAACCAAAATAATATCATACTTGGTATGGCAAAAATCAAGAAAAAAGCATCGTTTTTTTCAAAAAATTGATTCGGATTTACTTGATGGTGGTCTTCGTGTAAATACCACAAAAATCCGTGCATTACATATTTGTGCATTGCCCACGCCACAAACTCCATAATTAAAACGGTGGCGATGGTTATTAAAGTAGCAGGAATCCAAGTCATTGGTAATTTTCAATTTTCAATTTATAATTTTCAATTTTCAAATGGCTTTTTGTTGTAAAATCAATGATTAAGTAAAGAAGTTCAATGTTTGGCAAATTTACCACTTATAACTCTCCACCAACAGCTAATCAAATTGCATTAAATTTATGCCGAACTAAAGAATTGAATAGCAAGCCAAATTTTCGAGTATTGGGAATTCGAATCCGTTCGTCCATTAAGCTTTCCGCAGGGGTACTTTTAATTTTATCAAATAATTTTTTGTAATAAATATAGGCAATATACACCCCTCTTCTGGCACCGCGTGGCAATTCTTTAATGCCTTCTAAAGCTTCCGCAAAATCTGCGGCAATCTCTTCTTCAATTTTTATTTTTTGGGCTAGAGAAAAAGCGGCTAAATCTACGCCAGGGAAATAGGTTCGTCCTAATTCTTCGTAGTCTGCTTTTACATCTCTTAGAAAATTTACTTTTTGAAAAGCTGCCCCCAATTTCATGGCAGAAGGCTTTAGTTTTTGGTAAATCTCCTCCTCTCCTTTCGTAAATACGCGCAAACACATTAAACCAACCACTTCTGCTGAGCCCAGGATATATTCCTCATAAGATTGTCGAGTATGGGTGTGTGCATTCGTTTGACTGTCCAAATCCATTTCCATACTACGCATAAAAGTATCATATAATTTTGGCTCAATATCATATTCATGCACCACTTTCTGAAAGCTATTCAAAATAGGGTTTAAGCTAATTTTTTGTTCAATTGCTTCATGTGTATCTTTCCAAAATTTAGTTAATAAATAAGCTTGGTCATAGCCCTCAAAACTATCAACAATCTCATCAGCAAAACGCACAAACCCATAAATATTATAAATCGGTTCGTGAAATTTTTTGTCTAAGGTATGAATCCCTAACGAAAAACTAGTACTGTATTTTTTAGTAGTGAATTTACTAAAATCGTAAGAGATTTGGTCAAAGAGTGCTTTTTTTAATAATTCTTTCATAGTCGGTCGCTTAAAGCGGAAGTGGATTTCTCATAAATCGTTTTTGAAAAAGGTCCCCAAATAAAATTCAAAATCTTCCTTTTTGCATAGACCTTTCCCCCTTTGGAGGGGGTTAGGGGGAGGATTTCGGTATTTTATTCGGTTTTAAAAATTCATTTCTTACTTATAAGACGGCTTCCCGCAGTGTTTATAGGTTTTTCAATAATTCTTTGGCTACCACTTGTCCAGAAATCAAAGAAGGTGGAACGCCCGGACCAGGAACCGTTAACTGTCCTGCGAAGTATAGATTATTTAGTTTTTTGCTCTTAATACTCGGCTTTAAATTAGCCGTTTGTAGCAAAGTATTCGCCAAACCATAAGCATTTCCCTGATAGGCATTATAATCTTCGATGAAGTTGGACACACAATAGCTCTTCTTATACACGATGTTATCCCGCAAGTCTTCCCCTACGTAGGATTCTAATCTTTCCATCATCACCTGATAATATGTTTCTCGAATGCTGTCTTCATCTTTTAAACCCGCAGCAATTGGCATCAATAGGAATAGATTCTCCTGTCCGTCGGGTGCTACGGAGTCATCTGTTTTAGAAGGACAACACACATAGAACAATGGTTTGGTTGGCCACTTTTTATTTTTATAAATTTCTTGAGCATGTAAATCCAAATTATTATCAAAAAACAAGGTATGATGCTGTAATTTGGGTACTTTTTTATTAACACCTAAATAAAATAATAAGGAAGAGGGCGCAAAGGTTTTTTTAGCCCAATATTTCGGTGTATAATTTCGATATTTTTCTGCTAAAAGGTGCTGTTCAATATGATTATAATCCGCCGAACCAACGACTGCATCTACCTCCATACTGTGCCCATTCGCTAGGACTCGGCTAACTCTTTTATTTTGGACCGCCAATTGGGTAACAGGTTCATTTTTATAAATATTTACCCCTTGTTCTTGGGCAATTCGAGTCATCCCTTCTACTATCTTATGAAAGCCACCCATCGGATACCAAGTCCCTAATTTTAAGCCTGCATAATTCATCAAACTATATAAAGCAGGCGTATCCTTGGGCATTGCTCCTAAAAACAACACGGGAAATTCCATTAAAGCAATCAGTTTGGGGCTTTTGAAATATTGCCGAACATGTTTGCTAAAAGAAGAAAAAACTTGTAGTCGAAAAGTATTTTTAATTAAATCCAAATCTGCAAATTCCATCAAAGAAAGTCCTGGTTTATAGACCAAATCATTCACGCCTTTTTCGTATTTATAAGCAGCTTCAATCATAAATTTTCGCAACTTAGCCGCACTCCCCTTTTCCTCATTTTCAAACATATCGCAGAGTTCCTCAAAATTGGCAGGCACTTTCATTTCTTCATTGCCTTCAAAAATCATGGAGAAAGATGGGTCCAATAATTTCAAATCATAGAAATCTTTGCTTGTATAGCCAAATCGTTTAAAAAATTGCTCAAATACATCAGGCATCCAATACCAGCTTGGTCCCATGTCAAAAGTGAATCCTTTTGCTTGGAATTGTCGAGAACGTCCACCTAGTTGTTCATTCTTTTCAAATAAATGAACTTCTTCGCCTGCTTGCGCCAAACATGCTGCTGCACTTAATCCTGCAAAACCTGAACCTATGACTGCTATTTTTTTTGCCACGTTATTCG
>CAYMSC010000557.1:0-4021 GCA_964392805.1 uncultured Saprospiraceae bacterium | reverse complement strand
TCAATCAGTTGATTAACTGCTTGCTTGGGGCGACTACTAAATGTTCCTTTGGCACGATTTGCCAAAAGTGCGTTAAAAGAAATCGCTCGATGCCCCAATAAATTTGCTATGCCATAAATGCCCGCTGTTTCCATTTCAAAGTTAGTGATTTGCCATTCGTACTTTTTCTTGGCTGTATTTAAACCATAGTTTTTTTTGTTAAACCCTACAAAATAGTCTAATAGGTTGGTTTCTTTATTCCTAGCTCTCATTTGTCTCCCTTGTGGACCATAAAAACCTGGACAAGTGAGCGTGATTCCCTGCATTATATTTTTACCCAATTGATTTAATAAGCCTGTACTGCATTGGAAAACATGCGGCACTTTGTGTAATTTAGTGTCTTTGCTTTTTAAATAATGACGCAATGATTGTTTTAAATGTTTTTCAGGAGCGTTTCGTTTAAATTGATAGTACAATGATAAATTATCCATTCCTACCGCAAATTCAGAAACTAAAAAAGTATTTAATGGAATAGCCCCATTCAAATAGCCCGAGGTACCTATTCTAATAATATCTAGTTGGGTTAAATCGGATTTTATTTTTTTTTCTTTTAAGTCTATGTTAAAAAGAGCGTCTAATTCATTAAGCACTATATCAATATTTCCGGTTCCAATTCCTGTTGAAATCACGGTTATTCGCTTGTTTCCTATCCACCCTGTATGGGTTACAAACTCCCGCTTCTGTACTTTGCAATCCAATTTATCGAAGTGCTTTGATACAGCCGCTACTCGGTCGGGGTCACCTACGGTAATAATAGTTTTGGCAACTTGAGTTGGTAATAGATTAAGATGATAAATACTACCATTAGGATTTAGGATTAATTCTGAATCTAAAAATTGGCTCTTCATTTTCTAGTATGGTCTATTAACGACTTATTCACAAAAATTTAAAAGTTATTCGCTAAATTAAGCTTTTGCTTTGTGCATATTTGCAAAAACGATTTTTTTTTGTTTAAACTAGGTTAAAAATAACAACTAAAACTATATTTGCGTTTGGAATTTTTAAAGAATTCAAACATAGAACTTTTTATCCCTTAAAATCGTATTCATTCTAATCAAAATAGAAAGCGAAGTGGATTATTTTGATGCTTCGCAAGAAACTAAATATTAAAAAATGTCTATTACACTTCCAGGACTACTCACAGGAGTAGGAATTGCAGCCATCATATTAACGGTCTTAGTTGGTTTTGTCTTTAAGAGTCATAAGAGTTGGTTGATGACTTTTGTGCAAAATTATTGTGGAGCTTTATTTTTATTTTCAGGTTGGGTAAAAGCGATTGACCCACTCGGAACGGCTTATAAAATGGAGCAATATTTTGGAGAATTTGAATCCACTTTTTCCGATACGGCGATTGGATTTATTGCCCCGATTTTTCCATTTTTTAGTGAATATTCAGTGGCTTTTTCGGTTGGCATGATTGTTTTTGAAATCATTTTAGGTTTAATGCTCTTAATGGGGTCAAAGTCTAAATTAACCAGTTGGCTATTTTTTGGCCTTGTTGCCTTTTTTACCGCCTTGACGGGATTTACTTATTTAACTGGTTATGTACCGCAAGACATCAATTTCTTTGAGTTTAGTAAATGGGGGGTGTATAATGAGAATAATATGAAAGTAACCGATTGTGGATGCTTCGGTGATTTCCTAAAACTAGAACCGAAAGTTTCTTTTTTCAAAGATGTAGCATTACTATTTCCTGCGCTTTATTTTGTCTTTCGGCATAAAGACATGCACGAATTATTTTCTAAAAAGGTCCAGAATATTATTCTAGGTGCTACTACGATTGGTTTATTAGTTTACTGTTTCAGTAATTATGTGTGGGATTTACCACATACTGATTTTAGACCTTTTAAAGTAACGGCTGATATCAGAGGCGAAAAAGAAGCCCAAGGAGAAGCGATGGGAAGTGTGCAAATCACAGATTGGATATTAGAAAATAAAACATCTGGGGAACAATTGTCTTTGCCAAATGCGACCTATATGGCAGAGTTTAAAAATTACCCAAAAACAGAATGGTCCATTATTGACCAGAAAAAAACAGAACCAGCAATTGCTATCAACAAAATAAGCGAATATGCTATTGAAGATTATGACGGCTACGATGTAGCGGATGAATTATTAGGCGAATCTGGCTATAGTGTGATGTTGGTATGTTACAAATTATACACCGATGATGATAAAATGGCGGCTCAAAGTTATACCATTAAAGATACCTTATACAATATAGATACCATCCAAATAGAAGGACAAACGGAATTATCGGTGGTAAAATCTATCGCTGAAATTAAAGAAAGAACGGAGTCTAAAGATGTTCATTTATTTGATAAAGATTATGTGTCAAGGTTTACGGAGGTGACGAATCCATTTACCGAAGCTGCGGAGAAGGCAGGTTGGACGATTTATGGTGTTGCAGGTGGTGCTGGTAAAAATAAAATTGATGATTTCCGACATGCTGCTCAAACTGCCTATCCTTTTTATGTGGCAGATGATATTTTATTAAAAACGATTGTTAGGTCTAATCCCGGTGTTGTTTTGATGAAAGATGGTAAGATTGTCAATAAATGGCATTATAAAAAACTACCAAAATTTAAAGAAGTTTTGGGACAAATGAAATAGTATTTGATGGCTAAAATCGATAGTGAAACCTTCACAGGCTGACCGAGAATGGGATGGATTTGCTAAATTTTCAAAATTTAGTAAATCTAAAACTTTGATTTCCATCGAGAAAAAGATTTACTAAATCTGCTAGATTTAGCAAATCGAGAGTTCTCAGTCAGCCTGTTCAGGCTTTCCCGTTCAAGACCTTTAGGTCTGTTATATTCTTAACGTCATTTAACTAGCCTAAAGGCTAGGGACGGGAAAGCCTAAAGGCTTTACTACCAGTTAAGTATCCAACTCAATTAATTTAAAAAATCATGGGTAAAAAAAGCAAAAAAAATAGAATAGGTGTGGTGTATTCCACCAACCCTGATTACGATTATGATCATGAAAATGAGGAAGTAGAAACCCTACCGAATCAACAGCAAAAGCTGCGGGTGATGATTGACCGAAAAAAGCGCAAAGGAAAGGAAGTAACCCTAGTCACTGGTTTTATTGGAAAAGAGGAGGACATGAAAGCTTTAGGCAAACTACTAAAATCGAAGTGTGGTGTAGGAGGCTCTGCCAAAGACGGAGAAATTATTATTCAAGGAAATAATAAACAGAAAGTGATTGATTTATTGAAAAAGGAAGGCTATTCCCAGACGAAAGGTGTTGGTGGTGGGTAGTTTTTAAAAGATAAATTTATGAAAAAAGGCAAAGTCCATTCTTTAAGCATCAGTAATCAGCATACCTTTAGTAAAAAAATCATCAACCAAGTTGAAGTAATTGAAGGCATCGGGATTAAAGGGGATGCTCACGCAGGAATAACGGTTAAACATCGCTCTAGAGTAGCTAAAGATCCCACTCAACCAAACCTTCGGCAAATCCATTTAATTCATTTAGAATTGTTAAAGGAACTTTCGGAGAAAGGGTATACGGTGAATCCTGGTGAATTAGGGGAAAACATAACTACAGTAGGAATAGCCTTATTAGACCTACCAAAAAATACCCTGCTTAAAATTGGTAAGCAAGTAAGCATCCAGATAACAGGTTTGAGAAATCCTTGCCACCAAATTGATAAATTTCAAAAAGGCTTATTAAAAGAAGTGGTCGGAAAAGACGAGTCTGGTGCTATTGTCCGAAGGGCAGGTATAATGGGGATTGTCTTAAAAGGTGGCATAATAAATAGTCAAGATGAAATAGAAATAACTTACCCCGCTTTACCTCACCATAAATTAGAAAGAGTTTAATGTTATAAACATAGGCTGTTCAAAATTACAAGTGTATAGGAAGGTACCCGTCCGTTTACTGTTCACAAATGATGTTTGTTCATCTGTGTTTGCTAGAGCAAAAAATCATAAATCATAGTTCATAAATCTTAAATCATAAATCTGTCACGTAAAAA
>CAYMSC010000556.1:0-4048 GCA_964392805.1 uncultured Saprospiraceae bacterium | reverse complement strand
TTCTCTATTCTCTATTCTGAAAATAAAAATGAATGTTAAATTTATCTGCGGAAGATATTGAAAATAAGTTAAGCCCATCTGAAATCATAGCAGCGGTAAAAGCTGGTATCATTAAGTATGAATCTGGGCTTTATGAAGTTCCAACTCGTTTGCATTTGGAGGGGAAAGGTATTACCAACTTAGTAATGCCAGCTGCGGGAGAAGCTTATTTTTGTACTAAATTGGTGGCAGTTGTGCCGACTAATCCACAACGAAATTTGCCGATTATTTTAGGGACAGTCGTATTGAGTAAAATGGAAACAGGAGAAACGGTTGCCTTAATGGATGCACCCATGATTACGGCTTTGCGAACCGCTGCGGTTGGGGCATTAGGTTTGGATTTAATCACCGATAAAAATATTGAAAATATTGGGGTAATCGGTTTAGGAGTACAAGGAATTTGGCAAACTATTTTTGCCAATGCGGTTCGTCCCATCAAACAAGTTTATTGTTATGCTCGAACCAAAACTAAATTTGATTTTTATCAAAAAAAGGTGTTGGAAAAATGTCCTCATTTGACCATTCATTGGTGTACCTCTGCTGATGAAGTTGTTCAACAGTCTAATGCTATTTATGCTTGTACCACTTCGCCACTACCTGTTTTTTCGGACGAGGAAAATTTAATAAAAAACAAACGATTTATAAGTGTTGGTTCTTTTCAAAAGAATATGCAAGAATTGCCTGATACAGTATATAAAAATGCAGCTACTTTGCTGATAGATTCTCCAGCAGCTACCCACGAAGTAGGGGATGTAATGAATGCGCTTAAAAATGGGTTTCTAAAAAAAGAGCAGGTTTTTACCATTGGAAAGATTTTTACAGGAAAAAGAAGCATACAAGTTGCTCAAAATGTAGTTTTTAAATCCGTAGGTATGGCAGCATTTGATTTAGCATTAGCTTCAGCAGTTTATGAAAAAGTTATAAAACAAGTAAAAATTAATGGATAAGCTATTAAAAGATTTTAACTTCCATGCCCCCGATAGTTATACAAAAATCACCACCATTGATATGCACACTGGGGGCGAACCTTTACGTATACCCATAGCAGGATTACCAAGGATTGAGGGAAATTCCGTTCTAGAAAAGCGGCGTTTTTTCAAAGACCATTACGACCACATTCGCACAGGCTTAATGTTTGAGCCCAGAGGTCATGCGGATATGTATGGGGCGATTATTTCAGCCCCCAGTTCGCCTGATGCAGATTTTGATGTCTTTTTTATTCATAATGAAGGCTATTCCACTATGTGTGGTCATGCCGTGCTGGCTTTGACTAAATTTGCTTTTGAAACCAATTTATTACCCAATAAAAAGGACAACAAATTAACTTTAAATGTACCTTGTGGGACGATTTATGCGGAAGCAAAAATAGTGGATGGAATCGTTGTTGAAAGCACGTTTACCAATGTTCCATCTTATTTACTTTTTCGAGATAAAACGGTCGTCGTCGAAGGAATTGGAAAAGTGAAGGTTGATGTTGCTTTTGGAGGGGCTTACTATGCCTTTGTAGAAGCTGCTGCTGTTGGCTTAAAAATGACCCCCGATTATTATAACCAATTGATAGATTACGGTCGAAAGATTAAATATGCGGTGATGGATAATTTTGAAATCAAACATCCTTTAGAAGCCGATTTAAGTTTTTTGTATGGCACTATTTTCACGGGGCCTCCAGAAGATGCCAAGCATCATTCTCGCAATGTCTGCATTTTTGCCGAAGGGGAAGTGGATAGGTCGGCAACGGGTTCAGGGGTCAGTGCTAGAGCAGGATTACATTTTTCCAAAGGAGAATTACCATTAAATCAAGCTATTACCATCGAAAGTATTTTGGGCAGTACGATGACCGTAGCAGCTATTGAAAAGGTAAATTTTCACGGCTATGAAGCAGTCATTCCCAAAGTAAGTGGCGCAGCAAGTTTTGTAGGTAAAAATGAATTTTGGTTTGCACCAGAGGATCCTTATAAAAAAGGGTTTATTTTTAGATAGAACTTGGTTATTCCGAGCAAAAATCCGTGGCTAACTCTTTTTTAGCAACGGATTAGGTTTAGCAACGGATTCTAAACGAATTATAAAATAGCATATGTCTGATTATTCCATAGTAGCGGGTAATAAATAATGGGCAGTTCATCAAATGTAAGGCTTGGTTAGCGCGAGGCTCTAGCCTCGTGTTAAATATTCCGCTGCCTCTGGCTGCCTTAGCTACAACCGCCAGACGCTGTTAATATATTAAGCAATAGAAAAATAACTTTTCATTCATCCTAATAAAATTAAAAGATAAAACATGAAAATATTAGTTATTGGAGGTACGGGCACTATCGGTAAAAAAATAGTCGACCATTTCTCAAAAGACCATCAAGTACTTATCGCAGGAAGAAGTGCAAAAGAATATCCGATGGATATTGCAGATACGAAGTCGATAAAAAAAGTTTTCAAAAAAATAAAAAAAGAGGGTAAGCTAGATGCTATTATCTGTGCAGCAGGAGAAGCCAAGTGGGCACCATTTAAAGACCTATCCGAAGCAGATTATCATATCGGTTTACGTAGTAAATTAATGGGGCAGGTTAATGTGGTTCGGTTAGGGAGAAAATGCTTGAAAAAGAAAGGGTCCATTACCTTGACGACGGGTATTTTAGCAGACGACCCTGTGTTTAAAACGGCTAGTGCAGCAATGGTCAATGGAGGAATCCATAGTTTTGTCCAAGCAGTTGTCTTAGAAATGGAAAATCAAATTAGAGTGAATGTGGTATCGTCTGGTGCAGTGATGGACTCTTGGCACAAATACGAAAGTTATTTTCCTGGTCATCCACCTATTTCTATGGACAAAATGATGAATGGGTATATCCGAAGTGTGCAAGGAAGAGGGACCGGACAGGTGATTCGGATTTATAATTAATGCAGTCTTATGTGGTCAATAAAAAAGAGCGTTTTAGTAAAAAACTAAAACGCTCTTTTCATTTATAAGACCAAGATTCGATGCTATTCTATAATAACTGCTTTCTTTCCTTTTTTACCCTTTAGCCCTTTTGTGCCTTTCGTTTTCTTTGCTTTCTTCGCCAAACTCTGATAAGTTTCATATTGAGCAGGCGATAAAATACTTACCATATTAGCGTCAAAATCAGCCTTATCTTGTTGTCGTTTTTCCTTTAAAGCAGTTCGCTCTTCTTTAGATAAACTTTTCCAGTCAGTACGCTTCTCAACAGTCCCTTTATTTAGATATAAATCATAAATAGCCGCTCGCTGATTGTCATCCAAATTCAATTGTGTTTTCAAACGGTCAGCTTGTCTTTGCGCTCTTTGTTCTGGCGTAAATTTCTGTCGGTTAACTCGATTATTTTGAGTTTGTCCTTTATTAACATTCTTTATATTTTGAGCTTTGTCTTTTTTCACTTTCCCTTTTCCACCTAAACCTTTTTTCCCTTGACCTCTTTTTCCTTGACCTTTTGGCAAATTTTGAAAAGTTTCATATTGAGCAGGCGTCAATACAGCTGCTATGTTATTGTCAAATGCTGTTTTAGCCGCAGCTCGCTCTGCTTTTAAAACGTCTCTTTCTTCTTGACTTAAATCTCGTCCTCTTTTACCACTCGCTTTTCGGTTTTGCTGACGGTCGATATATAATTGATATATTTGAGTTTGTTGGTCTGGAGACAAGTTTAATTGTTCCGTCATGCGGTCTACTTGTTTTTGAATTTTTGCTTCAATGTTTCCTCCACCTCTTTGAGCGTGAACTAAAAGGGCAGCAACTAACAAAAAAGATAATAAGATTAATTTTTTCATGATAAAGTTTTTTTCTGTTTGGATGATTTAAAACTATTTTACACTCTTTAGACAGCTAAATTCTCAAATTATTTTCATTCAAAATGTTAAATCGAGTTAAGAAATCATTAAAAAAATAGGTGAGGTTTCAAAAACAAAACCTAACTACCTGATAATCAATTACTAATACTTTAAATAGGGTAGTTTTCTACACTACTGGACATTTTAGAAGTCAGAAGTCAGACCGTCAATTTCATTGACT
>CAYMSC010000555.1:2184-4076 GCA_964392805.1 uncultured Saprospiraceae bacterium | reverse complement strand
AGGAAGACAAAGGTTTTTAAGAATTAGTCATTAGTATTACTGAAAAATAATATATATAGCGTCAAATAAAAAAATCCAGTAACTGTTACCGTTACTGGATTTTTTTATTAAGCTAAAATTTATACACCGACTAAAATCATCTGTATATTAAAACTTCACTATCTTCTCTTGTCGCAAACCAAGCTCTGTCTGAATCAACACCCAATAAATACCAGGGGCTATATCTTGCATGGCTATGTTGGCTTGATTGGTCGCATTATTTTTATCAAAAGATTGTTGACTTAATGTTTGTCCCGTTAAATTGAGTAAACGGATTTGACTCATTTTTACATCAGGGGAATTGATAAATAGATTTTGGCTAACGGGATTTGGATAAATCTCGATAGTTTCTAATAATTCCTCTTCTATGCTTACAGAGATACAGTTACCAACACCCGCTGTACCAACCGTTAGGTTTAACACAACTGTACTATCACAACCTGTGCTACTCGTCAAGGATGTTGTATAAACTCCTTCCTCCGTCAATAAAGCACCTCCAAAATCCATACTTTCTCCCGGACATATCATAGCCTCTATCGTTGTTTCTACGCCATCTAAAACCTGTAAATTCAGAACGACCATGCTATCACAACCTTCCTCGGTTTGCAAAATCACCATATAGGAATTGCTTTCCGTTAGCACAAAATTATGGAAGTTTACTGTGTCTCCCTCACAAATAGTTTGTTCCGATGTACTTTCAAATATAGGTAATATACTCAGCGTCAATTCTACTAAACTATCACAACCGTTGGTGGTACTTAACATCTCTGAATAGATACCTGCTTCGGTCAATTCTTGTCCTGCAAAGGTCATGCTGCCTCCTTGGCAAATTTCGACTTGTGATTGACTGAATCCTTTAGGGGCAACTTCTAAATTTAAAGTAACGATGCTATCACAACCATTAACGGCAATAAATGCCTCTTCATAAGTGCCAGTTACCTCGACATCTCGACCATTAAAACTCATGCGCTCTCCCTCACAAATGGTTTGATTTAATTCTGTTTCATAGCGGTCTGAAACTGCTAAGTTTAAGACCACAAAACTATCGCAACCTAGACTGGTAGCAAGGGTATCTATATAAACGCCTGCTGAGATTAAATCCTGCCCACCAAAGGCAAAACTAGAACTTTCGCATATCGTTTGATTGATGGTTGTTTCTGGGCTTTGTACCACTGTTAACGACATATTTAATACACTATCACAACCATTCCCCCCCGTTAAAGTCGCAGAATAAATACCTGACTCACTCAAAGTTAAGCCCATAAATTCTAAGCTACTTCCATCGCAAATAGTCGCACTTAATTCGGTGGTCAAAGTTGGTAGAATAGCTAAATCTAATGTGATTAAACTATCGCAACCATTCGTTGCGGTTAGCATCCGTTCATATTGTCCCGCTACACTTAATGTTTGGTCACCAAAGGTATATACTTCGCTTTCACAGATAGTTGCAGAGATATTGGATTGGATGGATTCGTCAATGGTAAGGTTTAACACCAGAAATTGGTCACAGCCATTCGCCCCTATCAAAGTATCTCGGTAAGTGCCTGCAATAGATAAATCTTGGTCATTGAATAAGAAAGCATCGCCTTCACAAATCGTTCTATCAAGTATTGATAATAGAGTATCTTCTACTTCTAAGTTGAGTACCACAAATTGGTTACAACCATTGCCACCAACTAAAGTATCTCGATAACTGCCTGTTGTCGTTAGATTCTGTTCATTAAAAGAGAAAACATCGCCTGCACAAATCGTTCTGTTTAATACGGATTGTAGGGTATCTTCTACCGTTAAATTTAATACTACAAATTGGTTACAACCATTGCCACCAACTAAAGTATCTCGATAACTGCCTG
>CAYMSC010000555.1:0-2084 GCA_964392805.1 uncultured Saprospiraceae bacterium | reverse complement strand
ACTACAAATTGGTTACAACCATTGCCACCAACTAAAGTATCTCGATAACTGCCTGCTGTCGTTAGATTTTGCTCATTGAAAGAGAAAACATCGCCTGCACAAATCGTTCTGTCTAATACGGATTGTAGGGTGTCTTCTACGGTTAAATTTAGAATCACATATTGGTCACAACCATTGCCGCCAACCAAGGTATCTCGATAACTGCCCGATGCAATTAAATTTTGTTCATTGAAAGAGAAAATATCACCTTGGCAAATGCTTCGCTCTAAAACTGTTTGCAAAGTATCTTCTATCGTCAAATCTAATATTATGTATTGGTCACAGCCATTTGCCCCGATTGTGGTATCTCGATAAAGCCCTGCTACTGTCAAGTTTTGCTCATTAAATAAAAAGGATTCTCCTTGACAGATACTTTCTACCATCATCGTTTGTGCCGTATCTTCTACTGTCAAATCTAATACGAGGTATTGGTCACAACCATTTGCCCCGACCATAGTATCTCGATAAAGTCCTGTGGCGGTTAGATTTTGCTCATTAAATAAAAAGGATTCTCCTTGGCAGATACTTTCCGTCATCGTTGTTTGCGCCGTGTCTTCTACCGATAAATCTAATATTACAAATAAGTCACAGCCATTTGCCCCTACTAAAGTATCTCGATAAAGCCCTGCTACTGTTAAGTTTTGCTCATTAAATGAAAAGACATCTCCTTGACAGATACTTTCAAGCATCATCGTTTGCAAAGTATCTTCTACGGCTAAGTCTAACGTAACAATACTATCTACCCCATATTGATTGGTCAAAGTATCTATATAAGTTCCTGCTGTTGCAAGCAATAAATCATTAAAGGCAAAACTTTCTCCTTGGCAGATACTTTGTACGACATTGGTGCTATCGTTAAAGCCGTCGGTTTCTAAGATGATTTCTGTCCCTAAGACTGGAACTAGATTATTGGTATTGTCTATTAAGAGGATACTGTCGATGGCTATTCTGAAGTTTTCGATATCTTCAATGACGACAAAACCTGTTCGAATGGTAAGATTTCCAATCAAACCACTTCCACTAGAGGTCGTATTATTGATACTTGTATAAGCCACCGTTAAATCCCCCCCTTGTTCTGGACTATCAGTTGGTGTAGGTAGACTAAAAGAAATAGATTCGTCCTCGCTTGTTGGCAACCAACCCGTTGAATCAAACTCAAAAGAAACAGATTCCGCATCAATTGCTTCTGAATCCATTTTAATAAAAAAGGATAAGCCACGTAAGTTTTCTACCGCAATGGAAGAGTCTCCCAAACTAATTGGGATGACAATTTCATTCATATTTGGAACAACTGTTACCATTTCTGGTGCGCCAAAAGAGGGACTAATACCTGGAACCCCCGTAGGAATTTCATCCACACCTGCCGTTCCATCCATATGTGTCAAACCAAAGTTTTGTTTAATTACTTCGACATCATTTTCATCTATCTCTCCATCTCCATTACAATCCGCAAATGCCAAATCTAACCCTGGAACTGCGGAAGTTATCCCAAAATCGACCGCCGCCTCGGCTTGCCAGACTGCGCTTACCGTTTTTCGACCGAATCCAGTTTGACCAAAGCCTGGTCCAAATAATAATAAATCGGCGGCATTAACCACCCCATTATTATTAACATCTCCTGGCCAGACTATGTCCTGCGCAGGTAGCACAGTGGCAAGAGAAAGGAAAAAAAGTAAGAAGGGTTTAAATATTTTCATTGTTGACATAGTTTTAATTCCTGGGGAAGAATCGGTTCATTTTATCTTCAATTACTCGGTTTTAAAGCTATTAATTCGTCCTTTAAACAATTAAATTCGCCCATTGAATAGCTTATAGACGAAGTATTATTGTAAAAGTATCTTAAAATATAGTTAAGCACAATTACATTTTTTGTATTTTTCCATAATAAAATGGGTGATTTCGGGGTAAATTTCACAAACAAATACACCTTAACCCATTCATAATCAATTTATTAAATTATATTTTCAATCAATTAATTTTCAAGAAAAAAATGCAGAATAGTAAGCTATTAGACTTATTAAAAACCTTTGAAAAGGAAGATTGGC
>CAYMSC010000554.1:0-4079 GCA_964392805.1 uncultured Saprospiraceae bacterium | reverse complement strand
GAAAATCTATTTTAGTTCACCCTTTAAATCCCCTTTTTTGATTTATTTGGACTCAATGTCCAAATAAATCAAGCTACAAAATGTAGTTTTCATTTTATAAGAAAACCCTTGATAACTAATAGATTTGTTCTTAGATGGCTAAATTATTAGATGGTTTGATGGTCACATAACGTGAACCATCAAGCCATCTAGCAATCAAACCGTCTATTTTACCCTTGATTTGCTTTTTTTCTTTCTTCAGCCATCTCCGCTATACGTTTTCTAGCCGCTGCTATATCAACGCCTGTTTTTTTTCTATCACCAGGAAGGTTTAGAGATTTATAGTGTGCTCTACTTTTTTTTCCTTCTTCTAATCTGATTTTATCTAAATCTTCGTATTCTTTTAAAGACATAATCTATGATTTTATGATTTCGTGAAAAATTCTTTTTTTACCGCCTTGATATCGCTATTCGATTTTAACAAACAAGACAAGCTATTGTACATCGCTGCATCATCATTATCGAGTGCGGCAATTCCTCTTGCCCAGTCTATTGTTTCGGCAATACCGGGTGTTTTATCTAACTTTAACGTTCGTACTTTTTCTACAAAATCGGCAATTTTTTCTGCCAGTTTCGCTTCAATATTCGGAAGATGTTTATGAATGATTTTCATTTCTTTTTCCGAAGAAGGGTAATCTACCCAATGATACAAACATCTTCTTTTCAATGCGTCACTCAACTCTCTAGTTCTATTGGAGGTCAATACAACTATTGGTTTTTGTACGGCTGTAATTGTTCCCAATTCAGGGATACTAATTTGGAAATCAGAAAGTAGTTCTAGCAAGAAAGCCTCAAACTCTTCATCTGCTCTATCTATTTCATCTATGAGCAAAATCATTCGTTTGTTACTAGAAATGGCTTTTAGTAAAGGTCTTTTTAAAAGATAATCCTCTCCAAAAATCATATCTTCTTTTTCCTTATCAGATTTGCTACTACTTTCAGATATCTTTATCGCCAGTAACTGTTTTTGATAATTCCATTCATAAATCGCATTATTCACATCAAGACCCTCATAGCATTGTAAACGTACTAATTCATACCCCAGCATATCAGCTAAAATATAAGCTATTTTAGTTTTTCCAACACCGGGATTGCCTTCTAACAAAAGTGGCTTTTGTAGCTTTTGCATTAGAAACAGTACGGTTGCTAATTCTTCGTCTATAACGTATCCTAATTTATCTATTATAGGAATTAAATCTCTAGGATTATCTACCACTATTAAGCTTATTTCTGTAAGTTTTAAATGAGTAAATATTGACAGTCTGAAAATGTATAATAGTCTGGTTAAATAAAATAGCTAATTTGCAATTTATTCATTTAATCATTTTCTCATCTACTCATTTTCTCATCTACTCATTTAGTATTAATTATTTCTTACCTCTGAAAAAATCAAGAATACTCCCAAAGATACTTTTAATAACCGTACCAATTAAGGAAGTTCCATCAAAAGAATTGTCATCGGAGGCTGAAGTTGTTACTTTTTTTACTTGTGTCCCAACTGCTTTCGCTGCATCACCAGTTGTTGCCGTTACTTTCTCGGCAACGGCGGCTCCTGCTGCTGTTGCTGTTGCCGTTACTGAAGCTGTTTCAACAGGTGCTGCAGTAGCTTGTGACTCTAATTGATTAGTAAAATTCTTGACAAACTGATTTAATAATTGGTCAGAAACGTCATTGATTAATCTGGAACCAAACTGCGCTAACTTTCCGACAATTGTGATATCCATACTAAAGTTAACCTGAGTTTTACCTCCTTCTTCCTTTAGTATCCCATTCATAATCATATCCGCCGAGCCTTTACCCTTGCTGTCTAATCCTCGTCCTTTCAAAACCATTTTATGATTGGCTTCATCCAATTCTACAATTTGAATATCCCCAGCATAAGCCGCTTTGATTGGACCAAACTTGGTAACCACTTGACCTTTATAATTTCGGTCGTCAATTTTTTCCGTGATACTTGCTCCCGGCACACAGCCAACAATTTCTTCTGGGTTGGCTAAACTTTTCCAAACCACACCAATTGGTTGAGCAATTTCGAAATCTTTTGTGATTTTAGTATTCATTAAAAATATTATTAGTAATTAGTAATTGGTGATTAGTAATTAGACTTTGATTCAGTTGCTCTTAACACTTAGGCAAAACCTAATAATAAATTAGCCATTTTGAATTTGTCTTTTTCCGTCATACTTCGTTGAAATTCCGATAGCTATCGGAACGACGTAAAAGGACTATGCCTACGTTTTTCGCCTCGTCTGACGAAAAAATACTGCTTCAAATTTGGTTAATTATTATTTACGTTTTGCCTTAAATCAATTAGATTAGTAACTAGTTTAACTTGACTTCCTGCTTATTTCACATCCTCTAGGTCAACGTCTAAACTAGTTACTAATCACTAATTACTAGTCACTAAGCAGTTTTCTCAAAATACCCAACCTTTTGTAACTCTTTAAATAGTTTAAAAGGCGTAACTGGTATTTCAAGGTGTTTGATACCTAAATGGGCAACCGCATCTACGATAGCATTAACGATTGCTGGTGGCGCACCAACTGTTGGTGATTCTCCAACGCCTTTCGCCCCAATCGGATGATGGGGTGCGGGAGTAACCGTGTGACCCGTTTCCCAGCTTGGAGACTCTACTGCCGTAGGTACTAAATAGTCCATGAATGTTCCGTTAAGGATATTTCCAGACTCATCGTAAATTAATTCTTCATACATGGCTGGTGCGATACCTTGTGTTAAACCACCATGTACCTGACCTTGTACAATCATTGGATTAATGATGTTTCCACAGTCATCAATCGCCACAAATCTGCGGACTTTAATATCACAAGTTTCTGCATCTACTTCTACCACACAGATATAAGCACCTGATGGGAAAGTTAGATTTGGTGGATCATAGTAGTGAGTGGCTTCAAAACCGCCTTCCATTCCTTCTGGATGATTGGTATAGGCTGCGAATACAATTTCTTGAATTGTTTTCGCTTTATCAGGCGCTCCTTTTACAAAAAACTTGCCTGGCTCCCATTCCAAATCTTGTTCTGAAACTTCTAGCAGGTGTGCTGCAATCTTCTTGGCTTTATCTCTCAATTTTCGAGCAGCCATTGCCGCAGCTGCACCAGCAGTAGGCGTACTTCTACTCGCATAAGTTCCTAATCCGTAAGGTGCAGTATCGGTATCTCCTTCTTCTATTTGAATATTTTCCATTGGAATACCCAACTCCTCCGCAATGATTTGTGCGTAAGTCGTTTCGTGTCCTTGTCCTTGTGACTTCGTACCAAATCTTGCAATGGCTTTTCCTGTTGGATGGACTCTGATTTCAGCACTATCAAACATTTTAATACCTAAAATATCAAAATCTTTAGAAGGTCCTGCACCAACCACCTCCGTAAAAGTAGAAATACCAATTCCTAAGAATTTCCCTTCTTTCCGCATTTCAATTTGCTCTTTTCTCAAATCGTGGTAACCGATAGCATCCATTGCCAATTGTAGACCTGCATGATAATCTCCACTATCATAAGACCAACCCGTAGGCGATGCCCATGGGAAATCTTCTTTTTTGATAAAGTTCTCCATTCTAAGTTGCGCAGGGTCTTTGCCTACTTCTTTGGCAAACATATCGGTCATACGCTCAATGGCATGAACCGCCTCCGTTACTCTAAAAGAACAACGGTAAGCAACTCCTCCAGGTGGCTTATTGGTATAAACCGCATCTGCTTCCATATAAGCAGCACCATAATCATAAGAGCCTGTTCCTATAGAAAATAATCCTGTTGGAAATTTAGAAGGATTGGCGGAAGCATCCGTATAACCATGGTCGGCTAATACTTTGAAACGAGTCGCTTGGATTTTTCCATCTTTCGTTCCAGCCATTTCCGCTGTAATGTGATAATCTCTAGCAAAGGAATCTGCTTGTAAATTTTCACTTCTATCTTCTATCCATTTGATGGGCGCACCTGTTAAAAAGGAAACTGCAATCGCAATTACATATCCTGGATATACGGGTACTTTACCACCAAATCCACCTCCAATATCTGGAGAGATGA
>CAYMSC010000553.1:0-4080 GCA_964392805.1 uncultured Saprospiraceae bacterium | reverse complement strand
AAAATTTATTTTCTTATGCTTTTTAAGCAACACAAGACAAAACGTCATTGAACTATTTATCAATAGAAATTGACTTGTTCCAATCGTCGAATAACCTTTTTTTGATTTTTGAGAGAGACTTTTTTCTTCGCTGCAAAACGACCAATAATAATGCCCAATGCAACTCCAGTAACTCCACCAATCAAGCTTTCAAGAACTCCAGAATTCGGTTTTTGCCCCAGTAATATTTTATTTCTTGCTTCAAAGGGAGTTGGTTTTGCGTTTCGATTGACTAACCAATAACCTCCTGCACCTAATAATGCACTAAAAAGAGCCGTTTTTTTAAGCTTCTCTTTTCTTTCTAACATCGTCAAGTAATCATAATTTTTTAAGGATATTTCTGATTTCACAAAAAGAGGATCTTCCATCCAAGAAGAAATATCAGTTGCCAAAATTAGATTACCATCTCTGAGTCCTAAAAGGTAAGAATCTGGAAATCTTTTAGCCCCTTTCTCTAATTGAATAAGCGTCAATTTTCTGATTTCATTAGGCTTTAAATCAATAACATTCTTACTCTTATAATTTTTTTGTCCTACTTGTCCTATTAGAGCTATAGAAAAAATAATATTAATCAGAATGAGTGGAATATAGTGTACTATTTTTTTCATGATAATTAATTTAAAATTTAAGCCTAAAATTAGCTATCGTTATATTGACTGATTTTAAAAATTCTAGTAGGTGAATTTAACCACTATATTAGCGAATTGCAAGGATTCTATATAAAACATTTCGCTATGTTAAATCAAAGACAATCTATCAAATTTGTTTATCAATATAGTGTCAAAAAAGGTAGAATCGTTGCTTTTCTTAGTAGAAAGAAAAATAATTTCACATTCCTTAAAAAAACAAAGCTGCTCTAAAATTGAATTATTAGAGCAGCTTTTGTTAATTTATATTATAAACATAAATTAATTCTTCGTAAATACGATTGTCTTTGGTGAAGGTTCTACTCCACATCCTCCATCACTATCATATTCGATCACGTTTAAGATAACCTGACTATCATCTGTTAAACTAGAAATAGGAGATACTGCACCAGCTGCGATGGTGATACCACCACCTCCACATCCAACCCCTGAATCTACAAATTCAGCGGTGATGAAATCACATACAATATCAAATCCTAGTGTTAAATCAAAACCTCCAAATTGAGGTAAATAAGATAAAGGTATACTTCTTTGTGTGTTTGACGGTTTATTCGTTGTAATCTCTACTGTTTGTCCTTCCTCAAAAGGTGTTCCAAATCCGCCCGTAGCATCTCCGTCATATGTTAAGGTATAATTACCAACAAAAACGTCATCAGGAAGTGGACAAGTTGCCTTTAAAGTGAAATCAAAGTGACCACCGAAAGCAGAACCATTTACGGCAGAAGAAGAATTCGCTGCACCAAAAGATGCACCAGAAGTAGTCGTTACCGTTGTCACAAAACTAAATTGGTCATTTGCTAATAAATCATCTGATGACAAATTAAACAAACCCAATAATTCAGACAAGGTTACACTCAAACAAGCTCCAGCAAAATTACGATCCGTACTATTAAAAGCGCTTGCAGGAATAGACATAAATTGATTAGGTCCTGCACTATTGTCGCCATTACCAGGATTATTATCCTCATAAATTACCGCAATATTATACTCACTAACTGTAGAACCAGCTTCTAAATCAACAAATTCTACACAGTAATCATAACTAGCTGTACTTAAATTTGCTAAATCCAATTCTCTCGGAGTCTCTTCAAGTAACTTAGCGTATGCTCCTTTTTCTGCAATATCAAAGGTTAGAATAGGAGACAAATTTTCATCAGCACAAGAGAACAAAAATAACATGCTCACTACTAATGAAATTGAAAATATATTTTTATTCATAACTATTTTTAATTTAATAAATGAATTGAGAATCCTGACAATATTCATCAGGATTCAACAACTTTTTATTTAGTAAGCAAATCCTTCTGGGTTAGTATCCCAAAATACTGGCTCTGTCAAAGTTTTTTGCGACGCACTTGCGTTAAAGTTAACGTGGTTAGCTGGCAAAAAGAAAGAACGGATAAATGTTCCTGAAACAGGCTCCAAAGAAGGCATCATATTATCAGGCTTTCCTGTTCTTCTCCACATGTTGTAAGCCTCTAAACCATTACCCCAAAGTGCGATATAGTATTCTTTCATTACAACATCTAATCTTGCATCATCGCTACCAGCTGCATCATAATTAGCTAATACTAAATCAACATATCCATTAATATCATCTTCTGTTGGAATCAATACGCCTAAAAGAATAGGATTACCATCGACATCTGTTCCTATAACATCATTAACATTAATGAATTCACTAGAAAAATCGATTACCTTGTTTATAGAAGTTCTAACACCACTTTCTAATAAAGCTCTAGCATCCTCACCCGTTCCTACAGTCAAAGCAGCTTCTGCTCTTAAGAAATCAACATAAGAAGCCAACATAAGTGGTTCAATTCCTTGCCCCAAACCACCTAAGGTTCCTAATTCCTGCACACCTGAAAAAGAATTATCATCAAATCGACCAGCAGCTGGATAAACACCATATGTTGTTCTAAGTGGACCATCTGGAGGAATACCTTCGGCGTTTAAGTGATCTCTACCAAAATAGCCATCTGCTGCTGCGATACAATAAGGTAATCTTGGATCAATATCTGCATAATGTGCAGGCTGTGCGTCTTGAGTAGGTGTATTAGAGAAGTGGCAAGAATAAACGTTGACATCCAATTCAGCTGCATCAAAATTTTGTCGGTAGAAATAGTACCGCAATCTTGGGTCTCTTACTTCATTTCCATCTGCATCTAATTTTTCTGCTCTAAGCAACCACATGTAGTAAGTCGACATATAGTTACCATCATTATTTTCGTACCAGTTATTATATAAAGGGTGACGAGAATTAGGGTTCAATCTAGTATTACCAAATTGGAAAGTAAAATCGTCCGCTGAACTAGAAATGATATTACCTTCAGCAACCAAAGCATTAATCGTTGCTGCTGCACTAGAATTTACTAAACGAGTCGTAACTGCATTTCTCAATCGTAAGGTATTCGCTAATCTAATCCATTGACTAGCATCTCCGTTATAAAATAAGTCATTTACAGGAGTTGCTGCATTTGCATTGCCTAATAAAGCAACCGCCTCTACTAATAAGGCATCTGCTGCTGCATATACATCTGCCCCCGGGTCTCTCCCTGGTGCTACATTATTAGTTCCTTGAAGTGTTTCCGACAAAGGAATATCTCCAAATAAATCAACCATAGAAGTCAATACATATGCTTGTAGGATTCTAGAAGCTCCTGCATGAAAGTCTAAACCTCTTTCAGATGCCAAATTACTTAAAGCTTCTATATCCGGTAGCATCCCTGCATAAGCATTTGTCCACAAGAAGTTGAAGGCAGTAGGAGTAGTTGCACTAGTATAATCAAATGCGCCCGTATGAGAGATCATTCTTGACATACCAGCGGTATTAAACCACATTACCTGAATATGGTCTTGAAAATTTAATTGAATATTGTTAAATAAATCATCTACACTAGCATTCTCTGGAGCAGCAGAGTTTGGATCTTGTTGTAAATCCAATTCAGTCAACTGACAAGAAGAGACAAAAAATACTAATGCGACAATTAATAATCTATTTATTAATTTCATATTAATTTATATTTAAAAATTGAAAGATGGCTTTACAGTAATTGTTATTTCTTATTACTGTACCTTAAAACAAAATCTCTAATAATAATAGGCAGTTATCTGCCTAATTTTCTTAGAAAGTAGCATTAATGGTAACACCATATTTTTTAGCAGTAGGTCCAGTTCTTAAATCGAAACCTCTTGCATTTCCAACACCTAAACTTAATACTTCAGGGTCAAAGTTTACACCTTCTGGCGTATTAGGTGCGTTATACCATAAGTTCTCTCCAGAGAAAGTAATACCAATTCTTCCGAATGGTGTTTTCTCTAAGATACGACTTGGTAAAACATAAGCTAAAGAAACTTCTCTTAAACGAATAGAAGTACCATCAAAAATAGCTCC
>CAYMSC010000552.1:0-4082 GCA_964392805.1 uncultured Saprospiraceae bacterium | reverse complement strand
CCGAAGGGATGGGCTGCCAAGTGCGTGATTCAGTAAAAAGTGTACGGTAATGAAACGAATAAACGCTTGCGCATTTTTGGCAAGAGTTGTAGGTAATAGATTGGTTGTCAAAATCTCAGTAGTCCCTAGATAATCGGGTTTAAAATTGATATTATTGAATGTCTATCCAAATATATCTAAGCGGACAATTTTCAATTTCTTATCCTTTCCAAACTAAGTTTTACTAAATAATTTATAGCTTTACCTTTCTATACTAGAAACGGGATAAATTTGTGAAAACTAATTTAGAAGTCAGAAGTCAGACCGTCTATTTCATAGACTATCAGAAGTCAGACAACATAGATTTAAAGTACTGATTGTCAGCTTCTTGCATTTTTAAAGTCTGACCTCTGACAGAAAAATGTAATTTTTCGGTCTGACCTCTGACTTCTGACCTCTTTTCAAAATCACTTTTTTATCCCGTATTGGAGTATATATGTAAATTATTTTATATCGCCAACCAAAAATTAAAACCTACACCAAAAATGAAGTTTCCCTACAAATTAGCCATGTACTTATTATTACTTATTTTCTTAACTCCAACTATTACTTTTGCTCAAGACAAAGAAAAAGAGGAGAAAAAAGAAGAAAAAAAGAAAAAATCTGTCAGTAAAATCAAACCTTTGGCAGATATTATCACCGAAGAGGCTAAATCCGATACTGGACTTTTTACTATTCATAAAATGGGTGCCAAGTATTTTTTTGAAATGCCCAATGATTTATTGGATAAAGAATTATTAGTCGTCAGTCGTATTTCTGGGCATGTCAAAAACTTAAACTTTGGTGGTGCAGGAATGAAGTCTCGTCCTCAACAAGTTGTTCGATGGCAAAAGCATGATGAAAATATTTTACTACGATCTGTCTCTTATAATAGCGTAGCTAGTCATGAAGACCCTATTTATAAATCGCTTAAAAATAATAATTTTGAGCCGATTATTATGACCTTTCCAATTGCCGCACTTAATGCTGATTCAACGGGAGTGGTCTTCGATGTTACCGAGTTATTTACCACTGATGTAGCCATGATTGGACCTTTACGGGAAAGCGAACGCAAACGTTTTGGAGTCAAAGCTCTTGACAAAAAAAGGTCGATGATTGGACATATGAAAGCCTTTCCAAAAAATATGGAGGTACGACATATTCTAACCTTCAAAGGAGATAAACTACCCGATAATCAACTAACTAAAGCGCTCTCTATAGAAATGAATCAGTCATTTATTGAATTACCAGAAGTGCTTTGGGAGCCAAGATATTACGACGAACGAGTCGGTTATTTTTCCATCCAACAAACAGATTATAGTGCCAATGAACAAAAAGCATTTAAAAAACGATTTATTACCCGTTGGAAATTAGAACCTAAAGATTGGGATGCTTATAATCGAGGGGAATTGGTCGAACCAATAAAGCCAATCGTTTACTATATTGACCCTGGCACCCCTGATGTTTGGCGGCCCTACATCAAGCAGGGCGTTAATGATTGGCAAAAGGCTTTTGAAAAAGCAGGGTTTAAAAATGCCATTTATGCCAAAGATGCACCAACTAAAGAAGAAGACCCTAATTGGAGTCCAGAAGATGTACGCTATTCGGTCATTCGATACATCACAACGGACATCCAGAATGCGCAAGGACCTCACGTACACGACCCACGAACAGGAGAAATTTTAGAAAGTGATATTTTATGGTATCATAATGTCATGAATCTACTAAGAAATTGGTTTATGATGCAAACGGCAGCTATTAATCCAGAAGCAAGAAGCGTTAAATTTAAGAACGAAGTGATGGGCGAATTAATCCGTTTCGTAGCAGCACATGAGGTGGGGCACACTTTAGGATTACCTCATAATATGGGTTCTAGCCCAGCTTATCCCGTTGATTCGTTGAGGTCGCCTGCTTTTACGCACAGAATGGGGGGTACTGCTCCATCTATCATGGATTATGCTCGTTTTAATTATATCGCTCAACCAGAAGATGGTGATGTTTTATTATATCCTGGTATCGGCCCATACGATGATTGGTCTATTACTTATGGCTATAAATTAATGGGTAAAGAAGCAACTGCAGATTCCGAAAGAAGTACTTTAAATGAATGGATAAAAGAGAAAGCTAGTAATCCAATGTATCGCTATGGTGCACAAAGAAGAAACAATGCAGACCCTTCGGCACAAACAGAAGATTTAGGCGATGATGCCATGTATGCGAGTGAATTAGGGATTAAAAACCTACAAAGAATTTTACCCAATTTAATAACATGGTCGAAGGCTGATGGCAAAAATTACGATGATTTAAAAGAGTTATATAATAATATTTACAGTCAATTGGGTCGCTATATGGGACATGTCACCACCAATATTGGAGGCGTTTACGACTATAAAAAAACCTACGATGAAGAAGGGGCCGTCTTTACCAATGTGCCAAAGGCTAAGCAAAAACGCGCTATGAATTTCTTAAATCAACAACTTTTCCAAACACCTAATTGGTTATTAGAAAAATCGGTCCTAAATAAAATTGAAAATGCAGGAGCTATCGAACGCTTAAGAGGTTTTCAAGTGCGCTATTTAAACCGACTTTTTGATAAAGATCGCTTAAATAGATTATCGGAAAATGAAGCGTTAAATGGGAATGCCGCCTACACTTTGACCAACGTAATGGACGACAGTCGAAATGGCATTTTTTCGGAACTAAAAGCAGGTAGTCAACCAGATGCTTTCCGTAGAAACTTGCAAAGAGCCTACATCAGCAAAATGGCAGATTTAATGGAGATGGAAGAGGCTAAGTATGACCAAACAGACATCAAAGCTGCCGTTCGAGCCAATTTAAAGGAAATGAATAGTCAGCTTAAATCCCTAAAACGAATGAAAAACAAAAGTGCTAAAGCACATTTTGAAGATATTAAGGCTAGAGTTGATGAAATTTTGGAGTAGCCACTGCCCCCTGACTCCTCGCTCCTGATTCCTGATTCCTGAGTAGTTATAAATTTATCACCATAAAGAATAAATGAAGCATAAAATAAACTGTCAAATAATACTAGATAAAGTATATAAAACGATTGTTCTTGAAGAAAATATTGGACAAGTTGCTCAATACATTCCAGAATTATCTACCGTAAATCCAGATAAATTTGGGGTACATATATTGACGACAAAAGGTGAAAGTTATGGCGTAGGAGATTGGCAAACAAAATTCTCCATTCAAAGTATTTCCAAAGTCTTATCTTTAAGTTTAGCCTATAAAATAGTAGGTGATAAACTATGGAAAAGAGTAGACGTAGAACCCTCTGGAAATCCGTTTAACTCCTTAATACAATTAGAAACAGATGAAGGCATCCCAAGGAATCCACTAATAAATGCAGGAGCGATGGTGATTTGTGATATTCTTTTCAGTAATTTAAAGAATCCCGTAGTAGATTTTTTAAATTTCATCCGAGAAATAACCGCTAATCAAGCCATTAATTATACTAAGGCTGTCGCCGCATCAGAAAAGTCCGTTGGCTATAGAAATATTGCCCTTTGCAATTTCATCAAATCTTTTGGAAATATTGAAAACAGTCCAGATGAAGTATTAGATTTCTATTTTCAAATGTGTTCCATAGAGATGAGTTGTGAAGATTTGACAAAAGCATTTATGTTTTTAGCAAACGGGGAATTTAAGACTCCACAAAATAATAGAATATTAACGAGCAGTAAGGCGAAAAGAATTAATGCCATCATGCAAACTTGTGGTTTTTATGATGAGTCTGGAGAATTTTCCTTTAAAGTTGGACTACCGGGGAAAAGTGGTGTTGGAGGTGGCATTATAGCGATACATCCCAATAATTATTGTTTGGCCGTTTGGAGTCCAAAATTAAATGAAAAAGGTAATTCTTATAGAGGTATGAAATTTTTAGAGTTATTTACTACGCTGACGGAATCTTCTATTTTTTAATTCTCTACCGTACACTTTTTGAAAACGCCGCCTTTGGCGACTAAAACATGGGGTTTGGGGTGAAGAATTTTTTAAAAAGAAATAAAAAACAAATTGAAATAGAAAAGATACGTCCTCAATAA
>CAYMSC010000551.1:0-4089 GCA_964392805.1 uncultured Saprospiraceae bacterium | reverse complement strand
CATTTTTTACATCCCTTAAATTTACTAATCACTCGATGGCGACAGCAACAGCAAACAAATCAGACGTTCAAGCGGTGGATGCCTTAGCGCAATCTTACAGAGACCTGAAAAAAGAAATTGGTAAAGTTATCATAGGACAGGAAGATGTCGTTCAGGCAGTTATTATATCTCTTTTTAGTAATGGTCATAGTTTATTAGTTGGTGTTCCTGGCTTAGCTAAGACACTTCTAGTGAGTACTATTGCAGAAGTATTAGATTTGGATTTTAAAAGAATTCAATTTACACCAGATTTAATGCCTTCTGATATTACAGGTTCTGAAATCTTGGATGAAGACCGACACTTTAAATTTAATCAGGGTCCTATATTTTCCAATATTGTCTTAGCTGATGAGATTAACCGTACTCCTCCTAAAACACAAGCCGCTTTATTAGAAGCGATGCAAGAACGGTCGGTAACAGTTAGTGGCGTTAGACATAAATTACCTGCTCCTTTTTTCGTATTGGCTACACAAAACCCAATCGAACAAGAAGGTACTTATCCGCTACCCGAAGCTCAGTTAGACCGTTTTATGTTTAATATTCCATTGGATTATCCTTCTTATGAAGAAGAAATTCAAGTAGTCAAGGCAACAACTGCTATGGAACGATACGATTTAAAAAATATCGTGACTGCAGAGCAAATTTTATCTTATCAAAGTTTGATTCGTAAGATTCCGATTGCAGATAATGTATTAGAGTATGCGGTTAGCTTAGCTACTAAGACTCGTCCGGGCACAAAAATGGCTACCGATAAAGTCAATAATTATATCTCCTGGGGCGCAGGTCCTAGGGCTTCTCAATATCTTGTACTAGGCGCAAAATGTCATGCGGCTATTAGTGGAAAATATTCTCCTGATAAAGAAGATGTGCAAGCTATCGCTAAATATGTTTTACGACATAGAATTGTTCGTAACTATAAAGCAGAGGCAGAAGGCGTTACAGAGGAAAATGTAATTGAAAGTTTATTTTAGGATTGAATAATATAATTAATTACTAAAGAAGCCTTTGATGAGTTGTTGTCAAAGGCTTCTTCATTTAGAGCATGTTTAAAACTTCTTATGCAAATAAGAAAAGCCCTTGATGAAATTTATCAAGGGCCTTTTTATAGGTATTTTAGAAATTTAGAAAGCCTACTTAAAAGCTTCTATTACTAAATCTTTTTGTTGCTGGTCAGATACTTTCTTAAACCCACTCGCAGGAGAAGCACTTGACCTTCTAGAAATTAATTTGATTGAAAAATCTTGATAGAACGCTAAGAAAAATTGCCATGCCCCCATATTGGATGATTCTTCTTGTACCCAAAATGCTTCGGCATTCTTATATTTTTTCTTCATCTTTTCCATCTGTGTTAATGGAAAAGGATATAATTGTTCTAATCGAACGATGGCTACATCATCTCGTTTGTCCTCGTTTTTCTTCTGTAATAAATCATAGTACACTTTTCCTGTACAATATAAAACACGCTTCACTTTCTTGGTGTCTTTTGCCGTTTTAACTACTGGGTCATCTAATAACTCTTGGAAGTTTGTGCCTGTTTCTATCTCTTTAGCATCAGAGATACAAAGCGGGTGTCTCAATAAAGATTTAGGAGACATCACTACCAATGGCTTCCTAAACGGACGCTCTAATTGACGACGTATTAAATGAAAGAAGTTAGCAGGTGTCGTTATATTGGCAACGGTCATATTAAACTCTGCACAAGCTTGTAGAAAACGTTCTGGTCTTGCACTGGAGTGTTCTGGTCCTTGTCCTTCATAACCATGCGGTAATAGCATCACCAATCCACTCATTCTGCCCCATTTACTTTCTCCCGCCGTAATATATTGGTCCACCATCGTTTGTGCACCATTATAAAAATCACCAAATTGCGCTTCCCAAAGGACTAAGGTATTAGGATTAGCTAAAGAATAACCATATTCAAATCCCAAAACACCGAATTCTGATAATAGAGAATTATAAATCATGAAGCGACCTTGGTCGTCATTCATTCCTTCTAGTCTATTTAAAGGTTTAAAGGTCTTGCTATCATTAAAATAAGCATGTCTATGGGAGAACGTCCCTCTTCTTACATCTTGTCCACTCATTCTGATATCCTTCCCTTCTAGCAAAATAGAACCATAGGCAATTAACTCCGCTAAAGCCCAATCAATTTTTCCCGCATCAATCAATTTCTTCTTGCCTTTCAATAGTCTATTCACTTTACTCAATGGCGTAAAGTCTTTTGGTAAAGTCATTAAATGTTTCGTGACTTTATCTGCTATTTTTTTTGCAACGCCTGTTTTTGGAGAAGTAATAAAATCTTCTGGTTCTTTTGTTTTCTTAAGTTGTCGCCATGCTTGCTCAGGTTCTTGATAGGTATAAGGCAATGGCTCTTCTCTAACTAAATCTAATCGGTCTTGTAAATCTGACCAAAATCCTTTTTCTAAAGCTTCCGCCATTTGTTTTTCTACCTCTCCTTTTTCTATGAGTTGCTTAGAATAAATTTCTCTTGGATTCGGGTGTTTATTGATAATGTCATACATTTCTGGTTGCGTAAACTTAGGGTCATCACCTTCATTGTGTCCGTGGCGACGATAACACACCATATCTATAAAAACATCATTATTAAACTTTTGACGATATTCTAACGCAAATTCCATGGCAAATAATACTGCCTCTGGGTCATCTCCATTTACGTGAAACACTGGTGCTTGTACGACACTCGCTGCACCAGTACAGTAAGTCGAAGACCGAGCTTCTTCATAGTTTGTTGTGAAACCTACTTGGTTATTAATCACAAAATGAATAGTGCCTCCGGTATAATATCCTTCCAATTTACTCATTTGAACCGTTTCAAAAACAATTCCTTGTCCTGCCACAGCCGCATCTCCATGAATTAAAATGGGTAAAATTTTATCATAATCACTTCCATATAAAACATCTGCCTTTGCTCTCGCAAATCCTTCTACTACGGTATTAACAGATTCTAAGTGAGATGGATTTGGTACTAATTTTAAATGTACTTTTTTACCAGAAATCGTTTCTACAATAGAAGAATAGCCTAAATGGTATTTTACATCTCCATCTCCAAAACTCAAATCAGGTATTGCAGTCCCTTCAAACTCATTAAAAAGGTGTTCGTACGTTTTCCCCATGATGTTTGCCAACACGTTCAAACGTCCTCTGTGTGCCATACCAATCACAATCTCTTCTACCCCTTCTTCAGCAGCTCTACTAATTGCTCCATCTAAAGCTACAATTGCAGATTCTCCTCCTTCTAAAGAAAATCGCTTTTGCCCAACATATTTTGTGTGCAAAAACTTTTCGAACATCACCGCTCCATTCAGTTTCTCTAAAATACGTTTCTTTTTATCTATGCCAATATCATAGCTTCTTCCAGGGTGATGTCGCTCAATTTTTGCTCTTATCCACCGACGCTTTTCTCTGTCTTGAATATGGTGGTATTCAAATCCAATATTTCCGCAATAGATTCTATTTAAGTGGGCAAACAACTCTTTGAGCGTTTTACCCTCTTGTCCCGCTTCCTTTGCCGCATTAAACACTGTCCCTAAATCAGCTTCTGTCAAACCAAAATCTTCAATAGCTAATTGAGGATTTCTGTCTTTTCGCTGTTTAATAGGATTTGTGGTAGACAAAAGGTGTCCACGATTTCGATAGGCTTTAATAAGAGATAATACTTTAAATTCTTTTTTATCAAATCCCGTATTCGATGCAACGCCATTCGTTGCTACTGATTTTGCCACTCCGTTGCCATTGCTATTGGAGATGTTTCCGTCCGCATAATCAAATCCTTTGAAAAAAGTTCTCCAACCTTCTTCTACTGAATCAGGGTTCTCCTGATATCGCTTATACATATCATCGATAAAAGAAGGATGCGCATTTGCTATAAATGAATAATCGCTCATTACTTTTTATTTGAATATTTTTTATATTTATGTTTGGACTGTTTTTTTGATTAAGTAACAGTAAGAAATGAATTAAAATTAAAATGCAAATTAAAATTAAAAAATATACTGATAACCAACAGTTTATGATTTTAAAATGTAAA
This sequence comes from uncultured Saprospiraceae bacterium, assembly GCA_964392805.1. Taxonomy (GTDB): domain Bacteria; phylum Bacteroidota; class Bacteroidia; order Chitinophagales; family Saprospiraceae; genus JAFMDF01. The sequence continues at coordinate 2 of CAYMSC010000551.1, read as the reverse complement.
TT
>CAYMSC010000550.1:0-4100 GCA_964392805.1 uncultured Saprospiraceae bacterium | reverse complement strand
GAAATAAACGGTCTGACTTCTGACCTCTATGGTACTGGCTTCGCCAGGTTAGGAAGCAGGTAAAAAATAATCTACCGATTCTGCGGCTTTATGCAGCCCACCCGTTTCACGTTTCACGAGCTTGCTCTCGTTCATGTCTTTTGTGCCTAAGTACCAACTCATAATTAGTTTAAAATTTCAGGGAGATTAATATCGACACAATCGTAAACGACTGATTATCAGCAACTATATTCTTAGCCTGACGGCTATGGTGTTGGTACTTAGTATAAGAACAAACTAAAACCACATCTTTGATACCTTATTTATTACTTGCTCCCTTACAAAAAAAAATCCGTTGTCCTTTAATTATCCGTTGTATATTTTTCTTACAACGGATAATTAAAGGACAACGAATTTAGAGGATTTATTTTTTCGTTAAAAATTCAATTACCAAAAAGGGGATTCCTGCATAATTCGAGTCAAGAAATTGGGTAGAATACTTGGATTTAAAGCAATCGTAAATAGGAAGCCAAAAACAGCTCCAAAAAAATGCGCATCATGACCGATATTATCTCTAGAATTTTTACTAGCCCAAGAGGAATAAACCAAATATAAAACAGCGGCGAAAATAGCAGGACAAGGAATAACAAAAAATAGTAGTAAGGTACTCCATGGATTAAATAAAATAAAGGAAAAGAGAATCCCAGAAGTTGCCCCCGAAGCTCCTAAAGCAGCATAATAACTATGGTCTTTATGCTTGTAATGGGTGAATAGAGAAGCTGCTACTATTGTCAAGAGATACATTAAAAGGTAGAACATTCGCCCTTTCATTGCGCCAAACATGGCTAAAAAGGTGTTTTCTACATACTCGCCAAAGATGTATAGTACGTACATATTGATGAGTAGATGGGTGAAATCCGCATGAATAAACCCATGAGACAAGAGTCTATAATACTCCTTGTCCTTGTGTTCCAAATAAGGTCGATGTAGTAATTTGCTTTTTAAATTAGCATCGTTAAATGCTTGATAAGAAATCAAACATGTAACAGCTATAATAACGACGGTTATGGACATTTTAACAATTTTGAATTTTCAAACGCAATCACTTCGTGATTTTCTAAAATGGGAACTGCTGACTGTCAACTGCCTACTGCACTAGTCTGTTAGTACCTTCGCTTCATTCGTCTTAACTCCTCTAGTAGATTAATGTCTTGCTCATTTTTCATCAGGGCGTGCGCATGGGGCGGCATGGCAGCCATTAAATCAAATTCTTCGAGTTCGTTGGCTTGAATTTTTTCCATTAAAATCAGTTTCAGCCAATCAATCAATTCACTGGTAGAAGGTTTTTTCTTCATCCCTCTCACCTCTCTGATTTTATAAAAAAGACTCAGTGCATTCCCAACTAATTCTCTTTCGATTTTAGGAAAATGCACATCCACAATATCTTTCATCGTGTCCACATCTGGAAAACGGATATAATGAAATAGACATCTTCTCAAGAAAGCATCAGGTAATTCTTTTTCATTATTGGAGGTGATAATAATAATAGGCCGATGTTTGGCTTTGATGGTTTTTTGTAGTTCGTAGACATAAAATTCCATCTTGTCCAATTCTAATAAAAGGTCGTTGGGAAATTCTATATCTGCTTTATCAATCTCATCAATTAATAATACCACACTTTCTTTGGCTTCAAAAGCCTCCCAAAGCTTCCCTTTTTTGATATATTTAGAAATGTCACTCACATCGCCATCATTTAACTGAGAATCTCTTAAACGAGAAACAGCGTCATATTCATACAAACCTTGCTGTGCTAAAGTGGTAGATTTGACATGCCAAGTAAAAATAGGCTTTTTCAAAGCCTTTGCGATTTCATGTGCTAAGAGCGTTTTTCCTGTGCCCGGTTCTCCTTTGACCAACAAAGGACGCTGTAAATGCACGGCTGCATTCACTGCAATTTGCAATTCTTTAGTTGCCACATAATCTTTTGTTCCCTTGAAACTCATATTTTTATAATATTTTAAAAAAATAGACTTAAATTTATGATTGCCCGCAAGATAAATAAGAATAATTAGTTCGCCTAGAAAAGAGTTGGTTGTTTTTAAAATCAAATTTAATATTAAATTTATTAGTCTAAGCTGTTTTAATTAAGATTATTTAGTGCGTCAAATAAAAAAGTGATAAAATCCGTAGCTAAGTAACATTAAAAAAATAACTTGAACATCTAATATCCGTGTCCCTTTAATAATCCGTGGGAAATCAATGTTGGATGTTCACTTTATTCTTTATCTGTTACTAACTTAATCCGTAGCTAATTATTTTTTTAGCTACGGATTAGGTTAGCTACGGATTTTAAACAAATTGAAAAATTAACAAATATCAATTTTCAATCTGATTACCTATTTATTTGGACCTTCGTTATTCCTCGTTTTGACCACTTCAATTGGCTATTGCCCTTTAAAATTGAACTTAATTTTAGTCATTGCCCCTTTAAAGTTGAGATTGAAGTTGAAGTTGAAGTTGAAATTGAAGTTGAAGTTGAACTTGAATAGGGGATATCTCTAAGAAATTCGTCTATAAAGAAATTCTATCGTTACACAAAAAATAATATAAATGCGTTGTATAATCGTTGATGATGAGCCACTAGCAAGAGAAGGTATGGAACTAAACATATCGGACGTTGCCTATTTAGAATTAGTTGGGCAATTTAGTACTGCAATGGATGCCTTAAATTTTATGAATGATAATTCCGTAGACCTGATATTTTTAGATATTCAAATGCCCGGATTAACAGGATTGGATTTTATTCGCTCCATGAAGGTGAAGCCCATGATCATTTTAACCACCGCCTACCCACAATATGCTTTAGAAGGCTTTGAATTAGAAGTCATGGATTATCTCGTCAAGCCCATTCGTTTGAAAAGATTTGTGCAAGCCGTATCAAAAGCCAAGGATTTATACGATTTAAAAAAGAAAGCCGACAATGCCACCGCATCTGTCAATGAGGAAGATATTTTCATTAGAGCAGACCGAAAATATATCCGCATCTTTTTTAAAGACATTCAATACATCAAAGGAATGAAAGATTATGTGATGATTTTTACGGGCAAAGAGAAGTATATGACCGCCATGAATATTAAGACGACCAACGAACAATTACCTGATAGTCAATTTGTAAGAGTCAATAAATCTTATATTGTGAATGCCAATTTTATAGAATCTATCGGAACAGATTTTATTTCCATAGCAGGAGAAGAAATTCCATTAGGTCGGACCTATCGAGACACCTTTATCAAAAAATTTGTTAAGGGAAAACTTATTGAAAGAAAATAGTTTTTTTTGGTAGTTCAGCAAGATTATTTTTTAACCATAAAGAACATATAGCACATAAAATTTTTCACAATTCTAGAAGATGTAAGTACATTCTTAAATATAGGTTCATTTGAGTATTTTGACTTTTTAGAATATGAAGTAACGGGAGTAACTTACAGAGCCATACCTCTTGATCCGCCGCATACAACGATTAAAGATTTTTTCAGCATTGATGACTTAGGAGGAAATGTTACTCGAATCCAATCAAATAGAAATAATAATAAGCAAAGTATTGATACAAATATTCTGGACCCTAGGCATTATGGTTGTGTTTTTTCGAGAGCAAGATCAGATTTTAAAACAAAGAAAATTCAATCAACTGGAACCAGTATTTTAGATAATGATAAATACGACAAAGACCTTAATGATGATTTCACTTCACTTAAGCAATTGATCGTTGATTTGCAGAATCAAGACTATTCTGATTATTCTGAACTTAACAGAACACTTGGAGAATCACCCCAGAGTTGGGCGCAATATTATCCTAACTCTAAAATTTCAAGATTCAAGGATTCATTTGACAATTTTTTTGATCAGATTGAATTTGACAAAGTAATGGATCAAAATGGTGAAAAGTCAATTTTGTTTTCCAAAAACGGAAATTCAATATCAATTGATAATTTAAGTACTGGTGAAAAGCAGATAGTGTTCAGAGGAATTTATCTATTGAAAAACAATAAAAATCTTGAAGGTTCTATAATAATGATTGATGAGCCTGAAATTAGTATGCATCCTAAGTGGCAACAAAGAAT
>CAYMSC010000549.1:0-4114 GCA_964392805.1 uncultured Saprospiraceae bacterium | reverse complement strand
CAGTCGGCAGTAAGGCAGCCAAAATCACAAAAAACTTAGCATTGGCAAAGAAGAAGAAAAAAAAATATTATGTTGTTTGGGAAGGCATAGAACCTGGAGTTTATGAAAATTGGAATGATTGCAAAAAGCAGATTCAGGGCTATCCCAATGCCAGATATAAATCTTTTCCTACGGAAATAGAAGCAACGGAGGCTTATTATGACGGAAAAGCTGCCGATTTTATTGGTACCAAAAAGAAAGGAAAAGCTACCTATTCCGAAGCTGCAAAAAAAGATATTGTATGGGAAAGTATTAGTGTCGATGCAGCTTGTGCAGGAAATCCTGGAGTAATGGAATATCAAGGTGTTGATACCAAAACAGGTTTCCAATATTTTCATCAAAAATTTAACTTAGGAACGAATAACATTGGTGAATTTTTGGCACTGGTGCATTGTATTGCTATGCTACAACGAGAAAATCGACCTGATGTGCCTATCTACACCGACTCCAAAATAGCGATGGGCTGGATTAAGGCTAAAAAATGCCGAACTAAATTAACGAAGAATATTAAAACTGCTGCGCTTTATGAAGTGGTTAGACGAGCGGAAGTATGGCTGCACAATAATTCTTTTACCAATCCTATTTTGAAATGGGAAACGAAGTCTTGGGGAGAGATTCCTGCGGATTTTGGAAGGAAGTAGTTGGGTATTAGGCAGTTTAGAATTAGGTAAATTGTTCTCTAAAAATCATAAATCATAAATTTCACATCACAAATCATAAATCTGAGTAATTTAGGCTCTTAAAAGCCTTTTGAAAGCAATTCCGATACAAATCGGAATCGATAGGTTTTCAACTTCAATTCAACCTCAATACTCGCCGAAGGTGGTTTAAAATTGAAAATTAAATTTCACTTAGTTTCTTAAATGGTATTTTAAGAAACTAGGCGATAGATTTATGATTTTTTCACCCACTTCTACTACCGCTTAAGCGGCACAAACTTCATTTTGTATTCTGATTTTATTTTCCCTTTTTTGATATTTTCTAGCCTTCGCTTAATCAAGCGTTTTCTAATAGGCTTTAATTTCTCTGTAAATAATAAGCCATCAATATGATCATATTCATGTTGAACAACTCTGGCATTAATACCATCAAAAGTAGTCGTATACTCTTCAAAATTTTCGTCTAAATAGCGAATAGTTAACACCTCTTGTCGCTTGACATCTCCACGAATATCTGGAATACTCAAACAACCTTCTTCATAGGCCCATTCTTTGCCTGTTTCTTCTACTTTTTGAGCATTGATAAAGACTTGTTTGATACCGTCCGCTTCTTTTCCTTCTTCCATCGTTTGCACCGTGTCCACTAAAAATAAGCGAATACCTTTGCCTATTTGGGGTGCAGCTAAACCGACTCCTTGTGCATTATACATGGTTTCCCACATATTAGTGAGTAATTTTTCCAATTCAGGATAATCTTTGTCAATATCCTTTGCTACTTTTTTTAAAACTGGTTGCCCGTAGGCATAAATAGGTAAGACCATAGTATTTTAGACCACTTCGTTGTCAGAAGTCAGACTGTTTCGATAAATCGAAACGGTCAGAAGTTAGACCTTATTTCACCTAAATTTTCAGAAATTAGATATTCTAAGTATCTGACTTCTGACAGTCAATGAAATTGACGGTCTGACTTCTGACTTCTAGTTTTTATTAAGCATTTTTATTCATACAATTCAAATCCTCGAAAGCGACGGTTAATCTTTTCACAAAATTATCCTGCCCTTTTCTCAACCACTTTCTTGGGTCGTAGTATTTTTTGTTTGGAATATCATCACCATCAGGGTTTCCGATTTGCGCTTGCATATATCCTGAATTATCTTCAATATATCCTTTAACACCATCCCAATAAGCCCATTGCATATCGGTGTCAATATTCATTTTTACCGCACCGTATTCTACCGCTTCTTTAATTTTTGCCTTTTCAGAACCAGAGCCTCCGTGAAATACGAAGTTAATCGGATTATCTTTAGTGTTAAATTTCTCTTTAATATAATCTTGAGAATTCTTTAAGATAATAGGCGTTAATTCAACATTTCCCGGTCGGTAAACACCATGAACATTACCAAATGCTGCCGCAATTGTGAATCGGTCACTAATAGCACTCAATACTTCATAAGCTTCTGCTACCTCCTCTGGTTGGGTATATAATCTTGCACTATCAATATCAGAATTATCTACTCCATCTTCTTCCCCTCCTGTTACCCCTAATTCAATTTCGATAGTTGTTCCAATTTTTGACATCCGCTCCATGTAGGCTTTGCATATAGCAATATTTTCTTCTAGTGGCTCTTCGGATAAATCTAACATGTGCGAGCTATATAATGGCTTGCCTGTTTCTTTAAAAAACTTTTCTCCTGCTGCTAACATACCATCCATCCAAGGTAATAATTTCTTAGCACAGTGGTCGGTGTGTAATAGTACTGGTACACCGTAAGCTTTTGCCATATTGTGTACGTGCATTGCACCAGAAATCGCTCCCAAGATAGCCGACTTTTGATTTTCATTAGACAAACCTTTGCCTGCAAAAAATTGGGCACCTCCGTTAGAGTATTGAATAATCACTGGAGAATTTACCGCTTTTGCAGTTTCTAATACTGCATTAGCAGAATCCGTTCCTACTACATTTACTGCTGGTAAAGCGAAGTTATTCTCATTGGCAAAATTTAGTAGTTCTGTTACTTCGTCACCGAATAATACGCCGGGTCTAAAACGAGCCATATTTTGATTGTTTTAATGTTTAGAGTACGATTGAAAATAAAATTTTCGTCCTGCTAATTTAAAAAGCACAAAGTTAGTGTAAAATTTACAATAACTAAGGTTATTAATACACAAAGTTAAGGATATTTATGATTCTCCAAAAGGGCTAATGATTCAATTTGGTTACAATGGTTAAATTAGTGCCTTCGACCGTTTACAGATGACTGTTTGTATTGCTCCCAATCAACTTAAAATCAACCAATTATAACTAGAAAAAACAATCGGTCGTTTCCTACGCAAAAACCATGAAATGTTTTTTTGTAATCAATCAGTTCCAATAACTTTTCAAACTTTAGTTTGATGTATCTAATTAAAATAGATTACTCAAATACAATATGGTCTCCAAATGATGAACATATTATAAATACTATTCTATTATTAACTGATGTTACGCACAAGCACCAAAGGTGCGACATATATTAACATTTTAATAGCGAAGCAACAAATTAAAATTGTCCTAAATAAAACTTGAAAGTGTTACCAAAAAGTGAAAAATCTTAAAAACAGGATTTTGAGGACACAAACTCGTATCTTTGACGTAGATAAGAATAATTAAAATTACAATTCATCCGTTATTAATCTCGGAGTCATTTTTGTATGATTTTAACTAAAAAAATTAAGAAAAGATAAATTCCTAAGTCCATGAAAAAATTATTGTTTTTCAGTATGTTCCTTTTCGTTGCTTTTCAAGGCATCTCTCAAGAAGCTTATAAAGCTGAAAATGATGGCTGGTTAGTAAAAATGGATGAAGCCTACGCTTTATCAAAGAAAACAGGAAAGCCTATTATGGCTAATTTTACAGGTAGTGATTGGTGTGGTTGGTGTAAGAGATTGACTGCTTCTGTTTTTTCAAAGTCCGAATTTAAGGCTTGGGCAGATGATAATGTCATTTTACTAGAATTAGATTATCCTAGAAGAAAGACCTTGCCTGATGAAATTCAACAGCAGAATGCTGCGCTTCAACAAGCTTTCAAAATTAGAGGATTCCCTACTGTTTGGGTCTTCAATTTAGATAAAAATGAAGAGACTGGCCAATTTAGTATCGAAGGCTTAGGGTCTACGGGCTATACTCGAACCGTTAAAGAATTTACTGATAATGCAGATAAAATGATTGCTAGAGGAAAATAGGATATTACTATCCTTCCTTTTTAATACAAAAAAACTCCTTGTTCCATGAGCAAGGAGTTTTTTTGTTTATAGTTCATCATTGACTTCGCCGAATTGACATTTCATCATTTGGCAGCCATATTGTTACTGCTCTATTATTTAAGTATTACTGAAAAAATAAATTTACCAAAAGAATTTTGAATTGAATCTTTTTT
>CAYMSC010000548.1:0-4116 GCA_964392805.1 uncultured Saprospiraceae bacterium | reverse complement strand
AAACAAGGCTTATACGGTGAGTGATATAGTTTTTAGTAGTGAGTGGTCAGTGGTTAATTGTCGTGATTAATTAACTTTTGTTGTATTATTTCATCATTTAAGGGATTAACCTACGCAGTCTTATTGGGAGGATTGGAACACGGATGCAACGGATAAAACGGTTTCTTTACTTGATTTGCTCTGGGTCGTGTTCTTCTTTTCGTTTTCCCTAACCTATTTAGTTTTAGTTATGGCAAAAAAGTATATTAAACAAACCAACCCTTTTGTCGTTCCTACCACCGACGGAAAAGTTATTAGAGAACATTTTGGATTAGCTAGTATTAACGATGGTCCTTACAGCGTGGCTCATATGATTGCGCCTCCTGGTTGGTCTGAACCTTTTCAAACCCCTGCTTTTGATGAAATTACATTTGTTTTTAAAGGGCAGAAACAAATAACCATTGACGGCGAAGCCCCAATTATCCTTAGTGCAGGCGAATCGCTTTTAATTAAAAAGAACTGCCGAGTTAAATATTCTAATCCTTTTGAGGTAGAAACGGCATATATTTCTATTTGCATGCCTGCTTTTTCAATCGACTTGGTGAATAGAGAAGATTGAAGAGTCCATCAGTAATAGATTCTACAAAAACTTAACCTAAATCTGCCTAAAATTTAACATTGATTCCCTTAATCTAGTCAAGTAATTCCTTTTATTTTGTGCTTAAATTAAAGATATAATATGCAGGTCACTCCATCTACTCTCTTAAAGCAAGTTGAAGACACTTGTCAACAATTAGAAAAAGAGTTCTCGCTCATTTCTGATGAGCGCAAAAAATTATTAGTTCGATTAAGTGAATACTTTACTCATAAATTCCAACAACAGGAAACGCCTCAGTTAATTGTCATTTGTACCCATAATTCTCGTCGGAGTCATTTGGGGCAACTTTGGCTATCCGTAAGTGCTGATTATTATGGATTACCTAAAGTAGCGACGTTTTCTGGGGGCACAGAAGCTACGGCATTTAACAGTCGAGCCGTTCATGCCTTGACAAAACTAGGCTTTGATATTACTTCTAAAGCATATAAAACGCCTACCAATCCAATTTATGAAGTCAATTGGCTTAATGAGAATACTCCCTACTCCGCTTTTTCTAAAAAGTACGATAGTCCACCCAATCCTTCTGAAAATTTTGGGGCTATTATGGTTTGTACTTCTGCGGATGTTGGCTGCCCAGTTATTTCGGGTGCAGATTTTAGATTAGCTTTGCCCTTCGAAGACCCTAAGGCTTTTGATGATACGCCTTTAGAAAGTAAAATGTATACGGAACGAAGTCGGCAAATTGGTCGGGAGATGTTGTATGTGTTGAGTCAGGTGCAGGCTTAGATTTTTTGAAACACAAAAGGAACAAAGTACACAAAAGGATTTCACAAAAGAGTATTCTTTTTTTGTACAAAATAGCTTTTTAAACTTAGAGTTCATCATCCACTAATTGATTTAAATTCTAATTTTAAAAATACTTTTGTGAACCTCTTTTGTGCCCTTTTGTATCTTTTGTGTTTCAAAAAACGCCTAATAAAATACTCCCTAACTTCACCTAATCATTTGATTACCAAACCTATACTCAATTGAACAATTACAAAAAATACATAGCTGAACTCATAGGCACTTTCGCCCTGGTCTTCTGTGGGACAGGTGCTATTATGATAAACGATATCACAGGAGGAATAGTGACTCACCTTGGCATTGCGATGACTTTTGGTTTTATTGTGACCGCTATGATTTATACAATTGGGGAAATTTCAGGTGCTCATATCAACCCTGCGGTTAGCATTGCTTTTTGGGCAGCAGGGGAGTTTTCAAGTAGAGACTTGATTCCCTACATCATTGCTCAATTGATTGGTGCTTTGTTGGCGAGCGCCACCCTTTATTTCCTCTTCCCATCTGCTAGTACTATGGGCGAAACCTTACCTGCTGGCACAGCCATGCAATCTTTTATTTTAGAAATAATACTGACTTTCTTTCTGATGTTTGTGATAATCAATGTGGCAACTGGGTCTAAAGAACAAGGCATGATGGCTGGTCTAGCTATTGGATTGGTCGTTTTATTAGAAGCGGCTTTTGCAGGGCCAATTTGCGGTGCCTCTATGAATCCTGCCCGGTCAATAGCCCCTGCTATTTTTGCGGGGAATTTAACGCATTTGTGGTTGTATGTTGTAGGGCCAACTATTGGAGCTTTATTGGGAGTTGGTGCTTGGAAAGTGATAAAATAGTGAAATTACTTAGCCCATACATAAATCTTCTGTTCCTTATAGTTAATAGACATTTTTCCTTGTTTGAAAAAAGGATAGCCCAATAATCCATCTATATAAAGTCCACTTTCCGATTTTAAATGCGATAAATCTGTAAATAAATAAGGCATATCAACAAAAGGTAAGTCTTTGACATTCGTTTGAGTTATCGTTGCTACTTGCACCTGCTTGATTTGTTGGTCTACTCCTTGGATTTCTCCAACTTGTTGATTGGAAATAAGGTCGGCATTTATTTTATTAAAAATTTTGGTATCTAATATATTACTTTCCGAAGCGGTATCTAAGGCGAGTCTTAATTTCTTTTTTCCAATTTTTACTTTAATCACCGGCAAATGTGCTTGCATCGTAAAGGGAATAACAGCAATCGGCTTTTTGAGGTCCGACTTTTGGGATTTCAAAGGGCTTAACTGTACTGTTTGAGCGGCATAGTCTACCAATAATTCTACCTCTTTTAAAATATCATAGCCTATTATTCCCGCTAAATCTTTCCCCGATACCTCTTCTAAATGGCTAATGTCTACTCTAAAAGCATCGATATTCTTTTTATTAATTCCTGACCAGTTAAATTCTTTTACCGTCACCTCATCTGCAACCAAACCTTCACTAATTCCTCTACCTGCTGTTTGACCTTTAGCTATCGGTCGCTCATTCAATACTAAAGTCGGTGCGCCTGTATCAATGATAAAATTGCCTTTCTCCTTATTTACCATTGCTTCTACCACCATCATCCCTTCTAGCATAGTAAAAGGTACAGTCGAGCTAGTAGCAAGATTACTGTTCTTTACTTTCGAGGGCGCTGCATCCACATCTAAGAAAGATACAAAATTCTGCGCTTCTGCTATTTGCGATATAAACAAACATAAAATAATAAAACGCTTCATCTCTTTTCACTTTTAATTTACTCAAAGTTAACGTTAAATTAACATTGAGTCAAGTTTAATGAACATTAAAAATTTATTCTGTTTATATTTTTTTGTCATAAAATAATATTTTCACAAAATATACAAAGAGTATAATTAATTTTAGCCTAATAAAAATGGGTATAAGCTGTAAAAAATCATCTTTCCCGCTAATTGCTAATACTTACATAAAATTAACATTGAAAAAGAATGTTATCAGCAATTTAACATTGAGTTAATCTTGGTTTCTATTTCTGACCTTATCAAAGATCGCATGCAAATAATCTTTATTATATTTGGTTTGTTATTACAATATGTTCGCCAAACGATGAACTATAAATGTTGAGTAAAACGAAATCCCGATTTTTATCGGGAATGAACGATGAATTCCCAAAATTGAATAGAACGTCAGCTTAAAAAGGAAGAATTATCTGTGTTATTATTCGTCTGTGTTATTTATTTTATAACACGAATGAATAATGACACAGATAGTTTGACTTGAAAAATCAACTAATAAATATCATCTAGCTCATCTAATCCGTTGCTAAAAAAAACTTAGCAACGGATTAGGTTTAGCAACGGATTTTTTGTAGTTATAGAGTATATCCTTTCCATGAAAAATCTGTCATTAAGTGCCTCCTTTATTTCCTTTTCACTGCTATTTCTTTGCCTTTCTGCCTGTACAACCACCAAATTAATTACCAAAAAAGAACAAAAAAATCTCCACCAACAAATCGTCAATTCTTCTGTTTTTAAGCAAGGTTTTACAGGTTTTCAAGTCTATGACCCTATATCTAAAACGGTCTTATACGAGCAATTTGCCGATAGATACTTCACCCCTGCTTCCAACACTAAAATCTTGACCTATTATGCTGCCGCTAAAATTTTAGGCGACACGATTCCTGCCTTAAAATATCAAATTCAAGGT
>CAYMSC010000547.1:0-4117 GCA_964392805.1 uncultured Saprospiraceae bacterium | reverse complement strand
ATAATTAATTCTTTAGCCACATCCCATTTTTGCGTCAAGCGAGAAACAACAATAATAGAAACTAGTCCCGAAACCATTGCCAAAGTCCGAAAAGGAAATAGCACTACCCCATCTTCAATCATTGGATAATCAATTCTAATAGGCAAGCCTAGCGTAGTATCCCCGCCTCCAAAACGAAGGATAAAAGCGACTACAAAACCAGCAATAGCACCGTAGGTATTCGCTTTTTTATCGAACAAAGCACAGACTAATGGAGGAAATAATAAACAGTAAACAAAATCACTGCACAAGAACCATAAATCATAAATGCTATTAATATTCAAGGCTAAGATAGTAGCAGTTATCCCAATAATCCAGATACAAGCCTTTAAAACTTTAGCTAAATTTTCAGTAGAGACATTTGGTCTAAACAGCGGCCTATAAACATTCCAAGTAGCCATAGAAGAAGCAGACAAAATAGAAGAATCTGCAGAAGACATAACCGCCGCCGCTACTGCCCCTAAGCCAATAGTCGCCACCCAAGGATTGGTTAAATAACGGATAACATGGGGTAAGGTTGAAGCAGAATCAGGTGGTGCAGGCAAACCCAATGCCGTCCAGTCAGCCACGGCTCCCGCTATGCCAATCATACCCGCAGGAATAGCCGCAAATAGGCAGAAAAAACCTGCAAATAAAGACAATCGAACAGCTGTTTTTTCATCTTTAGATGCCAAAACTCTTTGAAAATAAACCTGCCAAGGCAAGCCACCAAAAATGAGTAAAAGAGCATAGTCCCACCAATTCCAATAATAAACACCGAGTGCTTCCTTGCTTGGAAAAAAGGAAGCCGCTGCCCCTTTATTTGCTTGATAAGTTGTCCAAATAGTGTCCCATCCACCAAGGGCATCCAAAGTAAAAGGAACAACCAAAAAAAGGCCGCCTATCAATAATATAATTTGCACTACATCGGTTAATGCTACCGCCCATAGACCTCCTAAAGCAGTGTAGGCAATCGCTATAATAGCCGATAAAATAATGGCGGGGGTTGTTGCCAAGCCTAAGACTGTTCCAAAGGTCGTCCCCAATGCCATCAAAATTGCAGCAGTCCAAAATATTTCCCCTGTCAAAGCAGGCAAAAACAAAACTGCTGCCATATTTTTTCCAAAACGTTGTTCCAAGGGGTCTAACATGGTCTTAAATTCATATCGACGCATTTTCCGTGCAAAAAACAAACCACCAATAATCAAACTCAGGGCATATCCCCAAGGTGCTTGTACCCATACTAAACCAGAAGCTGCCGCCGCCTCTGCGGTCCCATTGATAAAACCACCACCGACCCAAGTTGCGCCCATCGTCAATACGGCAATACCAATGGGCAAAGAGCGACCTGCCAACATCACATCAGTAACCGATGCCGATTTCTTTTTGCCTCCAGAATAAGCCCCGATGTAAAAAATAATTCCGTAAAAAACCGTCATAGCGATATAGCCTCCCCAGAAAACCTCATTTTCTGTAAAAAAATAAAGATAGAGTCCAGTAAGTACTAATAAAATCAATAAGCCTATTGTTGGTAGTAAAGCTTTCGTTTCTTTTTGCTCCATAGCGGAAAGGTAGGAATTTTGTCAGGTAATAGCTAAGTAAATGCCAATTTTCAATTTAATTTGCTTTTCTTTGGGTGAAAGAACAATTAATGACAAAACCAACGTTTATACAAAAAGCACTAGCTTGGAGTGTCCATATTTTTACAGCTTCGGGATTGCTAACAGGTTTCATGGCGATATTAGCCATTAATGAAAAGGATTGGCGCAGTGCCATGTTCTGGTTACTTGCTGCCTTGGTCATTGATGGAATTGATGGAACTTTTGCCCGTATGTTCCGAGTCAAAGAAGTGCTGCCTTTTATGGATGGAAAAACCATTGATTATGTCATTGATTTTGCCACTTATGCTATTATCCCCGCCTATTTTTTCTACGAAGCTGAATTAGTCATTCAAGATTGGCGATTACCTTTGACCTTCTTAATTTTAATGGTCTCCGCCTTATATTATGGAAAAGAAGGGATGGTTTCCGCAGATAATTATTTTGTCGGCTTTCCTGTTCTCTGGAATATGGTTGTATTTTATTTAGTTTTTGTATTGAGTTGTTCTCCCCTAATGAATGGGCTTTTGGTTGTTTTTTTTGCCATACTTCATTTTATACCTATCAAATTTGCCTATCCTAGTCAAGCCAGTCGGTTAAAAGGGGTTACTATTGCTGCTACCTTAGTTTTTCTAATAGCATTACCTTTATTGGTTTATTATTACCCAGAGCGTCCGATGTGGCTTAAAATAGTGATGATTTTAAATCTATGCTATTTTGGCGGTATTGCTACTTGGGATACTTTTATTTATAAAGAAAAATAAATAGTCAAAGATTTTATTCCAAATCGTTTAGAGCTTCCAAAATTTGGCGTTCTGGAAGCTCTTGCAAACGAAAAATTTTAGCATAAACACTAATAATGAGTCATCCACGATTACTACTTTGCTTGCTACCTTTTTTATTGAATGCCTGTTTGGTTGCCCAAAAAAGTGCCTTCGAACAACAAACTCAACCAGCCTTAATGGAGTTAAAGGAGTTGGTGGGTATTCCAAATAATGGTTTAATTAAAGCGGATATTCAAAAAAATATTGATTGGTTGTCTATAGCATTTAAAAATCGAGGATTTCAAACCCAATCTTTACCAAATAAAGGCAATCCGCTATTGTTCGCAGAAAAAATAGTTGACAAAAATTTACCCACTGTTTTATTTTATATGCACATAGATGGGCAACCTGTAGACCCCAATAAATGGGCGCAAGAAAATCCTTACAAAGCCGTATTAAAAGCAAAAAATGAGGCGGGTAGTTGGGAAATCATTCCTTGGTCAAGAGCAGATAAAACCGTCGACCCCAATTGGCGAATTTTTGGCCGTTCTGCTGCTGATGATAAAGGGCCAATTGTTGGTTTTTTAAACAGCATGGACCTTTTAAAGCAAGCAGGCAAATCCCCCGCATTTAACGTCAAAATTATCTTAGATAGTGAAGAAGAAATAGGAAGTAAATATTTGGCAGAAGCCGTAGCAACCTATGAATCTTTGTTAAAAGCGGATGTCTTGATTATCAATGATGGCCCTGTACATATTTCAGGTGAGCCTACACTGATTTTCGGTTGTCGAGGAATCACTACCGTAAATATTACTGTCTTTGGTGCATCCAAACCCCAACATAGTGGTCATTATGGAAATTATGCCCCTAATCCTAATTTTATGATGGCGCATTTATTGGCTTCTATGAAAGATACAAAAGGAAGGGTCTTAGTAGAAGGTTATTATGATGATATCGCATGGGACAAAACGGCTGCTATGACAATGGCAGCGGTTCCTGATAAAAAGGAAGACTTATTAAATTTGTTACAAATTGCACAACCAGAAGAAGTTGGCACCAATTACCAAGAGTCGCTTCAGTTCCCTTCGTTGAATGTTAGAGGCATGTCCTCTGCTTGGGTAGGCAGTCAAGCCAGAACGATTGTCCCTGATAAAACAACTGCTGCTATTGATATAAGATTAGTACCAGAAAGCGACCCTAAAAGATTGGTTCAACTTTTACAAAACCATATTGAAGAACAAGGTTATCATATTGTCACGAAAGAACCTACGATTGAAGAACGGTTAACCTATCCCAAAATTTGCTATTTTTATTCAGGTGGTGCTACCCTGCCTTTTAGAACTGCGATGGATGCTCCTGCTGGAAAATGGTTATCGGAAGCCATCACTCAACAATACAACAAAGCCCCTGTGAAAATACGAATCATGGGTGGGACTGTCCCCATCTCTTCCTTCATCAATCAGCTAAAGATACCAGCTATCATCGTTCCGATGGTCAATTCTGACAATAATCAGCATAGCCCTAACGAAAATTTTAGAGTAGATTATTTAACGAATTCCATTCGTACTTTTTATAGTATTCTAACGACAAAATATAAGTAATTTTTTCAATGGTTCATGAAGGTTTTTGGTACACGATGTACGATTTGTCCATATTAGTATTGGCTAAAAAATTAGGCAAGCATGGGCGCAATTGGGATTTGTCCCCTAGAAATAGTGCCGCTAGGTACTTAACATG
>CAYMSC010000546.1:0-4153 GCA_964392805.1 uncultured Saprospiraceae bacterium | reverse complement strand
GTGCTTTATCGAAATTGGCATAAACCTCCTCTGCATGTTTTCTTTTTAAAGATTGATATAAGGAATTAATTATTTCTTCTTTACTATCGAAATAAGTATAAATTGTCCCCATTCCCAATTTGGCAGCCTTCGCTATTTTAGACATGGTTAAACCTGCTAGTCCTATTTCGGAAACTAGTGCCAAAGTTGCTTGGTGTATTCTATCTATCTTCTGCGGGTCTCTTGGTTTCATACCTACAAATATAATGGAAAATTAGTAGTAAAACTTTCAAGCTTTTCTGTTTGGCGACCTTTAGGTCGGTATCGACATAAGTAATTACTAAAACATGCCTAAAGGCCTTTGACGGGAAAGCCTGAAGGCTTTACTACCAGCTTTACTTGATTTCAAACACTTATTTATTTCACTGTAAAATCAAAGTAGTAATACGGTAAGTCTCTTTTAGGCAGGTTTTGTTTTTCTAAATTAGTATCAAACAAGCGATTAAAATTATTACCTGCTAAATCTTCTAATTCGGATTTAATTTGAATGCGATAAGGTTTAGCTTCCCAATTGTTGGTAGGGGTAAATAGCCATTCTTTTTCGTTATTTCCTACCATAATTTCTCCTGCTACTTTTTTCCCTTTCGTATTAAAAACGGTTAAGGATTTTTGAACTAAAGCATGGTCCAAAGCTTCTCCGAAATGGATGATAACAGGTGTTTTTGTATTTGCTTTTGGTAGAGTTGTTGACCATTCTTTAGTATTTGGTTCCCTTCTATCCGCCGCAATAATATGGATGTTTTTAATGAAATCATTTCCTAGTGAATACCCATTAGCATCTTTCCAATTTTTAGAAATATGCAAAGTATAGTTCTTCCCAGCAGTCAAAGGCGCACCCAATTTTTGATTTCTCAACAATTCTCTTTTTACTCTTCCAGGATCAAACCACAGCGTTAATCGAGTGCGGTCCTCATTCCATAATAAAGGCGTTAATTCTAAAAAAGGAACGGCTATCTTTTCTCCTTTCTCCTCTTTTAAAATTATATGCTGATAGGCATTTCCATCACTCATAGGAGCAGAAAAATGCAAGTAGACTTTTAGGGTGTTTTCTGGTAAAGTATCTAGGGTAGGATAGACTTTAGTAATTGTAGTTTGGGTATAATTTTTAGGAGGAATAGGTTTAAAGGTAAAATAAGGAACTTCTGGGAATTGAGCTTGATAGGTCAGGTTTTTAGAAAAAGGAATCAATGGACAGAAATACAATTGATTATCTATTCTTTTCCGAGACCCAATAATTGGTGCGGTAGGTTTATCTGGATTTTCTGGAAATAAAAAAACTTGTAAATCTTTGTTTTGATATTTGACAGTATCTCCTATGGATGGATTCATTAATTGTACACACCCTTTTAAAGGATGATTTTCCTCCGTTATAATGGAGAATTCTTGGGCAAATAGGCTAGCTGGAAACAGTCCAATAAATAGAGAAAACCAAAAAGATTTAGCAATTTTTATCATTTATTTATCTAATAAATATCCGTGTCCCTTTAATTATCCGTGGTAGAAATATTTACCACGGATAATTAAAGGGACACGGATATTAGCTATACAGTTAAATTTATTAATAATTAGTTTATAGAGCTTATACCAAGCAGAGCTATGCACTACTGGCTACAGCCATCGACTATTTTGTGTTCTTAAATTTAAATCGCCATTTGCTGTTCGCTGCAACATAATAAACTGCTTATCAGATAATTTAGCTAATTGCTGAACATTCACAAAAGGTAAATTAATAAAATCTATTCCTGCAGTACCAGAACGTTCTGCTACTCTTTCCGTCAAAGATTCGTTAAAATTAGCGACATCGTCTATTGAAATCTTCATGACTGCTCTGGAAGAATTAGCCATTAATAAATAAGCTTTTCCTTCTTTTTCCATTTGAATAATATCCAATGGTACGTTCCAATTGCCTAATTCTGCTACGGTTTGCCCCTTAGTGTGTTCACCCGGTTTTAAGTTGTCCATTGGAAAAACGACTAAAGGCGTACAAGTATAAGCAGCGACTAAATTTGATTTACCTGCAATGTTAACTGGTAAGAATGCTTTAATGGGCGCATGTGTCTCATACTTGCCATGTGCAGCGTGATAAATCTCCAAAGAAGAGTGCATTTGTTCTGCCTTAAATGGAAAAGGAATACTTCTGAAAGTAGATGCAAATTCTTCGTTAGACAAACCAGAAACCATTACTTTACCTTCAAAATAATTTAAGTCAGAGATAGCTGAAACTCGCATACTGTTTCCTCTTCTATCTTTCTTTTCTGCATCTATTGGATTACTTAAACCTATTTTTGAATGGCTAACTTCTGTTAATGCGACATGCTCAATCGTTTCACCATTTGTTTTTAATAGAACAGGCGTTCCATTGCTATGGTGAACCGCAAAATAAATCATTTTGGAAATTGGATTAACCGCCATATCTTGGATGGTGATTTCATCTGCGGTAGTACCTAATAAAGTAGCGATTTGCTCGTCTACATTGGCCATTTTTACATTTTTAGGGGCTTCGGCTGCGACATTATCTTTGGTGTCAATTGCTGCTACCATTGCACTTTTGGAATCTCCGACAAATAGAATACCTTCTGGACCAAAAGAAATGGCATTCATAGAAGTTATCTCAGGATTACCGATGACAAAGTCAGCAGTTAAAGGGGAAGTACCGTCGTTCGCTGATAAATTAAGCGATAGCAAACAAACGAAAGCTAGGAGTAAGGAGTTAATTTTTTTCATAATTGAAATGTTGTTGAAGTTAATATTTCGGTACGGGCAATCCTTGTGGTTGCCCAATTGTTAGTAAGTAGAATTACAAACTAAACAATTATAGGAACTTTGAAA
Organism: uncultured Saprospiraceae bacterium; assembly: GCA_964392805.1. Classification (GTDB taxonomy): domain Bacteria; phylum Bacteroidota; class Bacteroidia; order Chitinophagales; family Saprospiraceae; genus JAFMDF01. The sequence continues at coordinate 1,285 of CAYMSC010000546.1, read as the reverse complement.
AAATAAGGCTTGCCCCAATATAAAACCATATTTTTTAAATAAAGTTGAATTAAAATATGTTATCAAAAACTCTAATCATTATGGGGAGCGCACGTAGTGACGGCAATACTCGAAAGATTGTTGAGGTGATTATGACTAAAACAGGCGCAGATTTTATAGATTTGACCACTCATAAGATTAGTTATTTTGATTATGAGCATCGTAATAAAAATGATGAATTTGTCAGCATCGCTACCAAAATGGTCGACTACGAGCAAATTATCTTTGCCACACCTATCTATTGGTACGCCATGAGTGCCCAACTAAAGACCTTTTTTGACCGACTTTCTGACTTGTTAACGATTAGAAAACCATTGGGGCGGCAACTGAGAGGCGGTAAAAAAATGTATTCGATTGCCTGTAGTTCAGATGCAACAGCATATGAAGGTTTTATCATGCCCTTTAAAAATACCGCGGAATATTTGGGGATGGAATATGGTGGACATTTACATAGTTGGTATGATGAAGAAAAAGATAGGATTCCAATAGCTGTTATGGCTGCAATTGATTTGTTTTGTGAAAAGATTCATTGATTATTAATTCGATACCGCAGGAAGGGCTATATTAACCTAAAAATTAGGTAAGTTCTCAATAAAGATAGCTGGTAGTACCGACTTTAGTCTGTCCCGTTCAAAAGTCTTTAGACTTTTTGCGCTTATGACTAAACAAGCCTAAAGGCTTATAAACCCGACAGACTAAAGTCTGCACTACCGATTAACTATTGAGCACTTACAAAATTAGTTTGTAAGTACATGATAAAAGATAATTTAAAAATAACGATAGCCGCTCCTGCTGATTATTTGGCGATTGCCAATATTTATAATGAGTATATTCTTAGTGGAGGAGCGACAATGGATGAAGTGATTAAAACTAAAAAAGATATTGCCGCATGGGTTAAAAAATTTAATGATAGAGAACGATTATTTGTTTTGAAAAAAGCAGCAAAAATAATAGCATGGGGCATCATCAAAAAATACAGCGACCGTAGCGGATACCGAACAACTTGCGAAACAGCCATTTATTTGACCGCTTCTGAAAAGGGAAAGGGCTATGGGACGATTTTGAAAAAATACGTGATGCAAGTATGTAAAGAGTTGGGCTATCGACATCTAGTCGCTAAAATTTTAGGAGGAAATGAAGCAAGTATTATTTATAATCAGAAGTTAGGCTATACAATTGTAGGGACTCAGAAAGAGGTTGGGTTCAGAGATGGACAGTGGTATGATGTGGTGATAATGCAGTATTT
>CAYMSC010000545.1:0-4156 GCA_964392805.1 uncultured Saprospiraceae bacterium | reverse complement strand
TTCTTAGTGATGTGTGATAGAGGATTAGGAACAAGTTTCTTTTTAAGTGAAATCTTTATTGGTGGTCAAGCATTAGATAATGTTGGTGGTAGTCCAATCTTATACCAGCACTTATTCTGGTTCTTAGGACACCCTGAGGTATATATCATTATCTTACCTGCAATGGGATTAGTATCAGAGGTACTATCTGTCCATTCTCGTAAGCCAATCTTTGGATATAAAGCGATGGTTTATTCCATCTTAGCAATTGCTTTCTTAGCATTTATCGTATGGGCACACCACATGTTTATGTCAGGTGTCAATCCATTCATTGCTAACTTCTTTGTATTATTTACTTTGATTATTGCCGTCCCTTCGGCCGTCAAGGTATTTAATTGGATTACGACCGTCTATCGAGGAAATATCCGATTCAATGCTGCCAGTATGTTTGCCATTGGATTTGTATCTATGTTTATCTCTGGTGGTTTAACAGGTATTTTCTTAGGAAACTCTGCGATTGATATTCAATTACACGATACCTACTTCGTAGTTGCTCACTTCCATATTGTAATGGGTGTTGCGGCATTCTTCGGTATGTTCGCTGGTATTTATCACTGGTTCCCAAAGATGTATGGACGTTTTATGAATGAGACGATTGGAAAGATTCACTTCTGGGGAACATTCATTGGCGCTTATGCTATTTTCTGGCCAATGCACTACTTAGGTTTAGCAGGGGTGCCAAGAAGATATTATAGTTTTGAATTATTCGATGCCTTTGCGCATTTCGATAATATGAATAAATTTATTACCATAGCAGCGATTGTTGTTTTCTTAGTACAGGTATTATTTGTAGTAAATTTCTTCTACAGTATTTTCAAAGGAAAATTAGTAACCACTAAGAATCCTTGGGGAGCAACTACTTTAGAATGGACCACTCCAATTAATCCTGGACATGGTAACTGGCCTGGTAAGATTCCTTCTGTTAACAGATGGGCGTATGATTATGGAAAAGATGGGAAAGAATTTGTTTCTCAGATTGAGCCATTGGCAGTAGGAGAAGTGTCAGATGGAGAAGGCGCACACCACTAATTGATATTAGCTCATGGATTGACTTTCATGAGCTAAACATAAACCCTTAGAGGTTGTCTCATAAGTCCTCGAATATAGATTCGAGGCTACCGAGTGTAAAAAATAATATTTTTTTATTTGGTAAAGGAAAATCTATATTTTCCGTCTTTTGGGATAGATTCTAAGGGTTACTAATATAAATCTATAATCTAACCTAATTCATTAATATTCGTGCAAACGACAAAGGCAGCAAATAAGAACCAACGAGTTTTTGGTGCACTAGCAGATAAAATGAGTGACTATGGTCAACTGGTTAAATTCAAGTTGAATTTAACTGTTGTTTTTTCTGCGATAATGGCTTATGTCATTGCCTTTAATGGTACCGTCTCTTGGAGTGCTATCATTATTTTAGGCTTAGGTGGATTTTTAGTGACCGCAGCAGCAAATACATTGAACCAAGTACTCGAAAGAGAGTACGATAAATTGATGAAACGTACGGAAAATCGGCCACTAGCGGCTGGTAGAATGAGCGTTTCAGAAGCAGTAATTATTGCGGGTTTGACCTGTTTAATTGGTACTGCTTTATTATCTATGTTCAATGCTTGGACAGGATTATTAGGCATGATTTCTATGGTGTTATATGCTTTTGTTTATACACCGATGAAAAGAGTGACACCTAATGCCGTAGCCGTAGGTGCAATACCGGGTGCTTTACCTTTAATGATTGGATGTGTGGCAGCACAAGGCGGTATGACCACTTTAGCAATTGTTTTATTTGGTCTACAATTCCTTTGGCAGTTTCCTCATTTTTGGGCAATTGCATGGGTTGGAGATGAAGATTATAAAAAAGCAGGATTTAATTTATTGCCAAGTAAGAATGCGCAGTTAGATAGTAGTATTGGCGGGCAATCAATGATATATGCGTTGTTTTTAATTCCAGTTGGTTTATTACCTTATTGGTTGGGCATAACAGGAGTAACATCAGCGATTATTGTAACTATATCAAGTATTATTTATACTTTTTTTAGTTGGAATTTATATAAAAAGTGTACCAAAGAAGCGGCGCTAAAATTAATGTTTAGCTCCTTTTTCTGGTTACCAGTAGTGCTTTTTGCATTGTATTTTGACAAACTATAAACGAACTGTAAGCAAGGAATAATTAATAACCAATAATCAATTAATTAATCAATGGCATTGGCAGTAACAGAAAATACAACGAATAGAAGTAAAATTGACTCCAAGAAGTTGGCGTTATTAATTGGCTGTGCGAGTATCGTAATGATGTTCGCTGGTTTAACGAGTGCTTATATCGTTCGGAGAGCGGGAGGTAACTGGTTGGAATTTAGATTACCGAACATTTTCTTTATCAATACGATTGTCATGCTTTTAAGTAGTGTGGCGATTCATAGTGCTTATATTTCCTTTAAAAAGGGGAATGAAGTTTTATATAAAGGACTACTAGTACTTTCTTTTATTTTAGGATTGGCATTTGTAGTTTTGCAATATCAAGGATGGTTGGATTTGACGGCTATTGGAGTAGAATTGACAGGTAATCCGGCAGGTTCTTTTATCTATGTCATTTCAGGCGTGCATGCCGCTCACGTATTGGGTGGATTAGCAGCAATTCTAGTGGCAATGATACAAGCATTTTCATTGAAATATAGAGTGACGAAAAAAAGAAAATTGCGCTTTGAATTAACCTTAATTTATTGGCACTTTGTAGATTTTCTTTGGGTTTACTTACTGGTATTCTTTTTGTCTCAACAGTAAAACTAATTTTTAATGAAGAAATCTGAATCAATCAAATTTCTTCATTAAAATTATACAAATAATAACTAATAACAAACTTAAAATAAGAATGAACGATAAAGAATACTTTCTTCGATGAATTTATTCAACATTCAATCATTCAAAATTTAAAATTCATAAATAATGGCAGCAAATACAGCCGCACACGACGAAGTACACGAAAATGATCAAGATTTATGGTCAGGTGGAAAACAGCCTTTTAAGGCGAGTTATGGTAAATTGATGATGTGGTACTTCCTACTTTCTGATGCTTTTACCTTTGCAGGATTTTTGATTGCTTATGGAGCATTGAGATTTAGTAGTCCAACTTGGCCAGTACCTGATTTTGTATTCTCTACGGCACCTTTTGGTATTCATGGTGCGCCATTAATTTTCGTAACGTTCATGTCTTTTTTATTGATTTTGAGTTCTGTTACGATGGTTAGAGCCGTACAGGAAGGACATAGAGAAAACCAACGAGGGGTTGTTTTTTGGATGTTCCTAACGGTTATAGGTGGTGCGGGATTCTTAGGTTGTCAAGCTTGGGAATGGACGAACTTGATTTATAAAGAGTGCATGACGGTTAATAGAAACCCTTTTGGCACGCATACAGATAATGGCGTATATCTAAATGCAGATGGAACTCGGTCTACTGCTGAAGATGATGTTTTTAAGCCAGGTATGGGGTATTTGATTCATCACGCTCATGTAGATGACCATGGAGGTGGACACGGACATGATGAGGATGGACATGAAATGACAGCAGAAGAGAAATTTTTAGCAGAAGCAAATTCAGCGGTTGCAGGAGCTAGTTTAGATATGGCTAATTTGCCAGAAACGGGTGTTGATTTCCCTGGGTTTCGTTTAAATGAAGAAGGATTTATACAAAGGAAGTTTGTAACAGAATCGGGAGTTTCAGCAGTACAAGAAAATGGACCGAAGGCCTTTGGTGCTTTGTTTTTCTTTATTACAGGATTTCACGGATTTCACGTATTATCTGGAGTGGTCTTTCTATTAATCATTATGTTGAATGCTGGAGGTGGTTTGTATGCAGCTAGGAAGAATGGTTATGAGATGGTAGAGAAGATAGGACTCTATTGGCACTTTGTCGATTTAGTATGGGTATTTGTATTCTTAGTATTTTATCTGCTGTAATTATTAATTACTAGTTGATTTATTATTGATTATTATTAAACAATTGAATAATTGTTTATCAAAAAAATAGAAACATGGGACATCATAATTATGAAGATGCCAAAAAGATGGTTTGGAAAGGTTGTGCCGTTTTAGCGGTAGTTACTTTAATTGAAGTATTTGTATC
>CAYMSC010000544.1:0-4160 GCA_964392805.1 uncultured Saprospiraceae bacterium | reverse complement strand
CACACATCTTTTAAAATAATAGTATAAGCCTTTAGGTCTCGATATTATCGGAGGTCATTCTTAAGAAATCGGGTTACAGTGTAGTTTCTAATTGATTTTCTAAGACAATTTTATTGTTAATGAGACTTTGTATTCTGTCTGCTAAGTTTAAAACTTCTAACTCTTCAACATTAAACAAGTAAATATTATTTTCATTTTCCTTCCCAATTCCTATCAGTATACGATATTGTCCATGACATTCACCTATAGGAATAAATTCATTTAATGGTGCAATATTAATTAGGTCTTCTTCTTCTTTGAAATGTTCCAATTGCAATTTAAGATCCTCATAGTTATAAAAATCTATGAATGGAACTATCCCCCTCTTTTCGTCAATAGTTACATAAAAATCAAATTCATTTTTTTCAAATTTCTCGCCTCCAATTTCTTTTAAAAATTCAATGTAATCAGATGCTAATTTTGTATTAATTAAATCTTCAATTTCAACAATTTGTTCGTCAGTAAACTTTAAAAATTTAATGAATTTTTTGTTTAATTTCATATCTCAACTTTTACGATTAGCTAATTAAAACGCATACCCCAAATGCAAACTAAAATTCGCACGCGTTTCTTCTAAATTATACTCCGCCGTAAATCGACCGGGACCTAAGGGCGTTATAAAGCCAAATTCTCCACCTACACCGATGATTGTTTTAGAAACAGCCGCACTAGTTCCAGAAATGCCATCAAAGACTTTGATAAATTCGTCTGCCCTGTATCGGCCATAGTTAAATATTGCAGAGGCAAAAATGTTGGGTTTGGGTTCTAGTCTTAATTTAATACCTGATAGTGCATACTGAGTAACCGCCACCTCTGAATAATCTAAACCTACAAACTCGACGTGTGTCAGTTCGCCCGGTACTGCTCGACCTAAATAAAATTGATTTAAAAAATTATCTTGTTCAAAATTTATCCAACCTGCATCATTATACCACTCGATGGCAAACTGAGGACTCGCAGGAAATACTTTTCTAAATTGGAAACGAACAAATTGATTAAACTCCTCTATGTCCGATTCCCCGTCTAATCTTGGTTGGACTAAACTTCCTGCAAAGGCAAATTTTCCATCTAAAGAAAGATAGGACCCTTTCGTGGGAAATAATTCTCGGTCTTGATTATCTCTTAAATAACCTATATTTAGAAATACTTGATTTAACTCTAAATCTTTGGTGTCTCCTGCAAATAGTTTTGCCCGTTGTGCATAGCGTTCGATTCCTAATCCACCGCTAATTTTACTATTGTTAGTGACTGCTCCAAAAAGGTTTATTCCTGTACTATAATGATTAATATTAAAGGATTCATCAATATCTCCTACTTCATCAAAGAAAAAAGCGGGATAGTGATTTAATCTTACATTAAGATTCAAGCCTAATGCAGATTTAGTAGTAGAATGGATGGTGTAATCTACTAATAAAAGTGGATTTTCCGATAGTTTGAAATCTGCACTCAATCTAGCAGCCCGTAATCCTCGACTTCTATAGGTCGCATTAAATAAAAAAGCGGCTTTTAAATTACTATCATAATTGGCACTAATCTGAACATATTTACCACTTTCTAAATTTGCATCTATATCTAATTCATAATTCCCTGTTTCATCCTCTAATACTTCGTAATAGGCATCTTTAATATAATTGCTACCAAATAATACCTTGATGCGTTCTTCTACTTGTTTTATGGAAAGACCTTTCATGGAATTGATATTCGCTATCTTATCTGATAGTTGACGACTTTCCTCCGAAGTACCTTTAACGTAGATATTATTAATATTAAAACTTTCTGGAATAGCCACGCCTCTAACTGCCAAAGAATCTTGTCTTTGGTCAGCTAATAAGGCTAAAATTTCAGGTAATTTGGCTCTTGCCGCTGCCTCCCCTCTTGCCATCAAGGTATCATTATTATCAAAATCCAAAGCCCCAAATTCATCTATATCTGGGTGAATAAAAATGTCTGCTAAGGCTTTAGCATCTTTGATAGATGCTGCCAAACGATAGCTTCCTGCCTGTTCCAAAACCGTTACAAATGAAGATAATTGTTCTTTTTTATACAATGGGCTGGTGACATCAATCGCAATAATAATATCCGCTCCCATTTCTTTGACTTCTTGTACGGGCAGATTGCGCACCACTCCCCCATCAATCAACAAGCGTCCGTCAATCTCGATTGGTTCAAAAACCGAAGGAATGGACATACTTGCTCGGATAGCTTTAGCTAAAGACCCTTTGCCTAAAACGACTGGGTCACCTGTTTCAAAATCAGCGGCTACACAGCGAAATGGTATATCAAAATCATCAAAATTCTCTATGCCATGTGCAGGTAAAGTTAACTCCGATAATAATAGTCCAACTTTTTGTCCTTGGACAAAACCACCAGGCAGTTTTATTTTACCATCTTCGATGTTAAGTTTTAGTTGGTATCTATCCGAAATTAATCGTTCTTCAATGGGTAAATCAGTTCGATTGATTTCATCATTAAAGTAATAATCCCAATCTATTTCATTGGATAATTTCTCCAAATCCTCTACCGAATAGCCTATGGCATATAAACCACCAACAATACTTCCAATACTTGTTCCAGTAATATAATCGGGTCTAATCCCTGCTTCTTCTAAAACTTTTAATACGCCTATTTCCGCAATCCCTTTAGCTCCGCCACCGCCAAATGCGTAACCGATTTTTTTGCGTTCCTGTTGCCCCCATAAAATACTTGGCAATATCAATAAGCCTAATAATAGTTGGTAGTTTAATAATTTGCTCATGTTATTTTTTACGTTAAAATTCGGACAAAATCAATTTAGTAACAGATAAAGAATAAAGTGAACATCCTATATTGATTTCCCACGGATTATTAAAGGGACACGGATATTAGATGTTCAAGTTATTTTTTTAATGTTACTTAGTATGGATGAAAAAATAGCTATTAAAAATAGTATTATTCAAATTTTCTACGAAAATAGACATTCTAATTAGTCAAGCCAATAAAATTTCTTACTTTCGATGAATTAGCATCAATCACTACTCTAATTCATTAGTTACGCCTACTTTTACATTTATTTTATTACTCCTTATAAAACTAGCTATGAAAAAACTGGTCTTACTTTTAATTACCTTAAATTTTATATTGACCACTTCGTGCAATAATACTGGTCAAAAAGTTGCCTCAAACAAATCAGAAGCACAAACCCCTAAAAACATTATCCTATTAATTGGTGATGGTATGGGTTTGACGCAAGTTTCTACCAGTTTTTATTTTAATGAGCAACCATCTAACTTCTTACGATTTAAAGAAATTGGCTTACAGCAAACTACGCCCGTTGGTGCAAAAATAACTGATTCCGCAGCAGGTGCTACTGCTTTTTCGGCAGGTATCAAAACTTACAATGGCGCAATTGCGGTAGATAAAGATACACAAGCCGTCGAAACGATTATTGAAATATTATCCAAAAAAGGGATAAGTACAGGTGTTATTTCTACTTCTTCTATTACTCATGCTACTCCTGCTTCTTTTTATGCCCACGTTCCATCCCGAAATATGCAGGAAGAAATTGCTCGCCAATTAATGGGCTCAGAAGTTGATTTTTTTGCAGGTGGAGGTAAAAAATTCTTTGCTGCTAGAAAAGATGGCGAAAATCTAATCGAAGGATTAAAAACAAAAGGATTTGAAGTAGACACGAGTGCTTTAGCTAAAAATGCAGGTCCACTTAACAATAAATATGCCTTTCTACTCGGCAGGGATTATATGCCTAAAATGGAAAACGGTCGAGGTAATTTCTTACCAGATGCTACCACTTTAGCCTTGGATTATTTAAATCAAGACCCAAAAGGCTTTTTCCTAATGGTCGAAGGGTCGCAGATTGATTGGGGTGGTCACGCCAATGATGCCAACTATATTATCGAAGAGATGAAAGATTTTGATAAAACGATTGGCGCGGCTTTAGATTTTGCGGAAAAAGATGGGAATACTTTAGTGGTCGTTACTGCTGACCATGAAACGGGTGGCTTTGCTTTGTCTTCCGCTAAAGTTAGAAAGCGAGATGATTATAGAGGTTTAGTCCCTACTTTTTCTACGGGTGGGCATACGGCTGCTTTGATTCCTGTTTTCGCCTATGGACCGGGGGCAGAACG
>CAYMSC010000543.1:0-4161 GCA_964392805.1 uncultured Saprospiraceae bacterium | reverse complement strand
TTTTTGATTTTTCAATGAAAAATCAAAAATTCTTCACCCCAAAAGCCCCTTTTCATGCACGAAGCGTAGCGGAGTGCGTGATTCAGTAAAAAGTGTACGGTAGTGAGATATTTAAAACATTATTTAGGGTATTTTAAAATTTAATTTTATTATATTTTATTATTTTAAATTCAATACTAACTTATCTAATCATTGTTTTGATTGTCTCGACAATCAAAAATTTTTATGAGAGAAAAAATGATTAATAAAACATACGCTTATATAACGCTAACTAGTATTAGTTACTTAAAGGGGTCATAACTCAGATTGGACAAAACGCTCTCGAAGGATATTTTGGAATGTATTTCAGTAGAAATATTCCATGATGAATAATAAGTTTTCAAATGCTTTTTGGTGATGTTATCAAAGTTGACTATCTATTAAACTTCTTAAACATATATTTTGTTTCTTTTATTCTTTAATTATATATGCGAATTCAAAAATCATTCCTTTTATGTTTCATTTCTAGCTTTCCTTTTCTTTTCAACAATCCCTTCCCAAAAAACACGTTACTTTTTAAAGACTTGCCGTTATACTATTTTAACGACTTTTTTTAGCTTTTAAATAAATTTCTTTTTTCTATTTTCGACTAAATCAAAAACAAAACTTTTGCCACTAAATCAGCTAACTAAAATTATAATTCAATCAACTAATAGATTCATTATTCGAGTTTTAAATCTTATTGCTCCTAGTAATGTTTCTTTTCTCTGTTTCGCAAATTTTAATCAATTTATACGCAGTCTATTTCTTGTTAAAAACTTTGCAACGTGCTTCGTTTTAGCTTTTGGATTGCTTTGTTTTAGTTCAATTAATTTCAACATTCAGGCACAAAGTTATTATCCTGTTAAAATTAATCAGCAATGGGGTTTAATGGACAGCACAGGGCAATTGGTGATCTCTCCTCAGTACGAAGTGATAGGTGCGCCAGAGAAATTTGGGTATATACTCATGCAGCAGGCGGGTAAAATCGGAATGCTAGATCGTAAAGGAAAAATATTAATTCCTGCAAAATATGAAGAAGTAAAAATCCTCGGTCAACATTTTATTTCTGTAAAAGAAGCAGGAATTCAAAAAGTAATTAATGCGGTTGGTCAACTTGTTTTACAAGATCCCAATTATGAACAATTGAGCGTGCTTCATCCACAATTTTTAACCTTCTCTCAAAATGGTCGTTTTGGATGTATCAATGCAGTTGGTCAACTGATTATCCCGCCCAAGTATGAATCTATAAAAATTCATAAAGACAATTATTTCAAGGTTCAAAATGGTCGACATCATGGCTTACTTCACCTTAATGGAGAAGAAATTGTCCCCGCTCATTCGGAAGAAATTCGGGTTTTAGACAATGGCTTAATTTTCTATTTAAAAGGGGTACTATGGGGAGCATTTGACCAGAAAGGACAATCCGTAATTCAAGCAAAATTTTCAGCTTATCAAGCCATTAATTCCGCTCTTATCAAATTAGAACGCTTTGGAGCATTTCATTTATTTAATGTACTAGAGAACAAAATTGTTTCCAAACAAACCATGCAAGATTTTCTCTCTTTCTCCGACCAGTATGCTTTAACCCGAAGGGGTGAAAAATTTGGATTAATTGACTATCAAGGCAAGCAAATTTTAGCCAACCAATATCAAGAAATTCAAAGTTTTTCAGATGTGGCTTTTCGGGTTCGCAATGGGTGGAAATGGGGCGTGATTAATAATGCAGAACAACAATTACTGGCTTACGAATACGATTTTATCGCCCCAATTAGAAAAGGAAAAGCTTTGGTCAAAAAGGGAAATTTTTTTGGTATTATTGATGCGAATGGAGCAATTATCGTTCCCGCAGAATATAGCAAAATCAATGTTTCTGGTGAAAATATAAAAGCCTTCAAAGGAGAAAAATGGACGCTCTATTATATTGATGAAAATGGAAATCCCCTTAAAGGTCCTAAATTTAATAAACATTTTAAAATACAAGTTCAAGGTAACAATGAAGCTGCCGAATTAAGAAGGTTAAATCGGGATGGTTTTGACAATAGTTATTTATTGGACGACTTTGAATGGTTTTATGATTCCAATCAAAGAAAATGGGGACTTCGAAGGCTGTCTGACGGCCAAAATGAAATTGAACCAACTTTTAATACCATACAAATTGAACGGGATTTAGGATTCACCATTGTAGGTATCGAAAAACAAGGAGGATATCGTTTTGACCGAACTAATTATAGGTTTAATAACCTCTATGGCATTGTCAATAATAAAGTTGGAAAACTAGTAACCCATTTAGTATTATGGGATGTTCGGACTAGTGATTTCAGAAATGGCTCGCTAGTTGCCAGGGTCGTTTTTAATAATGGCAGGCATGGGCTGATGTTAAGAAATGGCAAGTTTGTCAAAAAAGATTTTGGCTATATTGGTGAATTTAAGGATGGTTTAGCCAAAATCTCCATCAGTGGAAAAATTTCTGCTAAACTAAAAACAACTAACACTTCTTTAGGTACCTTACCTGAATATCTGGATGGATTAATTGTTGGTAGCGACATGACGGATTTTACTATCCACGACCAACAATTTGAAGAAGAAGCCTACTTAACTTGCGAAGATTGTTCTTGGGGATTTATTGATACGACCGCTTTCATTTCTATCCAACCTAAGTATGAAGTTGCACATAATTATATCAACGATGTGTGTATCGTTCAGGAAAAAGAAAAATGGGGTATGATTGACCGACTGGGAAATAACTTATTACCTAAAAAATATGATGGCGTTCAATTCTTAGAAGGGACTGATAATCAAATTATTAAGCTGTCAGAAAATAGTCCAAAATACGGCTTAATGGATACCCTCGGCCAGTTATTAGTGGATTTAGCTTACGAAGATATTGGACAATTTAGAGAAAATAGACTTGCCGTAAAAAAAGGAAATCGATGGGGATTTGTCGCTCCAAATGGGAAAGAAATTATTTCGCCCAAATATCAAAAAATAGGCCCTTTTTCGGAAGGTCTAGCTGCTGTTCGTTTTCAGAGAAAATGGATTTTCATTGATCCCGCAGGCAACACTGTTTTAGCTGATAATTACCGAGATGCAGGCAATTTTGTCCAAGGACTTGCCTGGGTTAAAACAGACCAAGGAGTAGGGTTTATAGGACCTGATGGCGCCACACAGATTCCTTTTGAGTTCAGTCAAGCCTTTGATTTTAAAAATGGCATTGCTAGAGTTGTCAAAGAAGGTAAATATGGTTTAATAGACCCCCAAGGCAACTTTATTTTAAAGCCCAAATTTTCTCATATTGCTCCTTTTGATGAAAATGGAATGGCAATCGTTCGCTATGGAAATAGAGTCACCAATTACGGTATTATCGACCAAACAGGGCAAATGATTACCCAACAAAATTATCGGAAAATTTATCCTTTTCAAGAAGGACGGGCTTTAGTAAAACATAAATCTGGGTATGGGTTTATTGATAGAAATGGACAGTTAGTCATTGAAGGCAATTATTCCAAAGCGGCTAATTTTTCTGAAGGCAGAGCAATGGTCCAACGCAATAATCGCTGTGGTTATATTAATCTGGCTGGTCGAGAAATTATTCCACTAACCTATTCCAAATGCCTCGATTTTGAAGGAGGCAAAGCGGTGGTTTATGAAGGCTTAAAAAAAGGCGGCATTATTGATTTAGCAGGAGAAGAAATTATTGCCCCCGGTATCAACCGACTAATAGATTTTAAAGAAGGTAGAGGTTTGGTCCGAAAAGATTATCAATTCTATTATATTGATGAATCTGCCAATTGGCGGGACGGCTATTTCGAACGAGCAGAACGCTATCAACATGGGGTAGCGGTCGTAAGAAAAAATGGTAAGTGGGGCATTATTAATCGAAATGGACTCAATGTGATTACCCATAAATACGATAGCATTGAAGATTTTGAAAAAGGTTTTGCCAAAGTACAATTAAAGCAATTTGTCGGATTGGCTGACCTCTCTGGTCAACTCATTATTCCTCCCGAATATGAATACATCTCCTATGCTGGCGGTGGATTATTCCGAGTAGAAAATGGTGGTAAAATTGGTTATTTGCGCAAAGATGGTGTTTGGGTTTGGGATTTGCAGGAGTAAGGGTATTGATTTTCCACACGGATT
>CAYMSC010000542.1:0-4184 GCA_964392805.1 uncultured Saprospiraceae bacterium | reverse complement strand
TTGTTCACGGTAAACGATTCACGATTGGAACAACATAAATTGAAAGTCAATAAATAATTCGTTTTCAATAATTTGTAGCATTAGATAGATAGCCATAAAAATATGTCTGGCAAGTTACAAAAATTGCCTTAAAAAATTTAGGCTATTCCATTAATGATTATTGATAATCACCTTTTTATAAAACTTTATTATAATTCATTACCGTACACTTTTTACTAAATCACGCACTTCGCTACGCTACGTGCGAGTAAAGAGGATTTTTGGGGTGAGCAAATCTTGATTTTTTAATAAAAAATCAAGATTTGCTCACCCCAAACCCCTTGTTTTAGCCGCCGAAGGCGGCGTTTTCAAAAAGTGTACGGTAGAGAATATTATAAACCTATGGAACTTTGAAAAAATAAATTTACCAATTTTGAAATGAATATTTTTTTGTATGGGTTGAAAATCTATAGAAAAAAGATTCAATTCAAAATTCTTCTGGTAAATTCATTTTTTCAATAATACTATGAGGTGTTATCGTTTTTCTAAAAAAAGTTTCACAAAATGAAAAATCAAGGTATGTCTAAATTTATTTTGAAGAAATCTTTCAAAATATTCTTAAATGTCCGTCAATTGACATTTAAAAAAAAGCTAATTTATATTTGTAATCTCAGCAATATTTTTGTGACAATCTTGTGATGTTTTTGTGATAAAAAAAGCGGACTTATCACAAAATCTTAATTTATCACAAAAAATTACGAGTAAAAATCTGTTCATAGGGATTACTGATTTGCTACAAGCTTATGATAAATATAACTTTGTGATGTATTTAACAAACAATTTATATTATGACACCTAAATTAATTTACAAACCTAATTTAAAAGTACTTTACAAAAGTACACTTCCAAATTTAGAGACTCCTAATCCTAAAAAACAGTCAACAACTTTTCAACTACATATCGTCAGTTCAAAAATCAAACAACTTAGAAATGGTTAGCTAGCCATTAGTATTTTTTCAAAGTTCTTAGATATTCCTAAAGTTCTTCTTTAGGGAAAAGAACTTCCACTCTATTTTTTAGCTTAGCAATGAATAGAAGAAATAATTTTGTTGATTAATATGTATTAAAGGGGTATGCTCTACTTCGAATTTTTATCAGGGAATTTTAGTTATTCAAATTATTCTTTGAATATCATTTGGGTAATTGAAGCCATAAATAAAATGCTTAAATAACAATATACAAGCAAATTAAATTCCCTTTCATAAGCTACTCCCACATAAATTAAATAATGCGGATTGATTAATCGGGTAAAATTTAGAGCTAAGATTTTTTCGATAGTTTTTGCCAAAAAATCAATGAATAGTAGTTCTATTGATTTATTTTTTGGTAAAAAATAGCATGAGGAAAGTCAATTCCGAACCGTATAGCGGATGGGAGGCTTTAGATAGCTATAAATTACCCGATTAATTGAGTCGCATTACTTATATAACTAAAACTATCTAAATTAAAGAAAAGATACGCTTTCTAAAGGGTAAATTTATTAAGTATTAAAAGTAAATACTTTTATAAGCATTTTTATCAAAAAAAGGAACACAACCTTACATCAATATAAAGTTCTAAAGAGTTAATAAATTAATATTAGGTGTTATAAATTAAGCGGAATAGTGACAAGATACTATCTTGCCATTTTTAAAATCTAATTTTTTTAGACAAAAAATAGCCTACATCAAGTTATAAGTTTAGAGGAGTATCGGTTTATAATCAGAATCTAATCAATTGAAAATTAAAAAATAGATTAACAAAAAAATTAGAATCTTAGAAAGATAGTCCTACAATGCTATTTATTGCTTATTACTAATACTTTATAAATCAAGTTTTGTCAGTACAATATAGACTGCTACTTCATTACCTAACAAAACAAGCGAACCAGTATTCAAAAAATTAGTTTACGAGACACTCAAAAAAATTATTTAAAAAAAAATTAAAGTTCACGCAGCCTTTTCTTTTTATCATTTGTATAGGGGAGTGACAATAACATTTAAATACATTTTCTTAATGCAACCAAATACAGAATCGGAGCTACCAAAAATAATTTTGGGTTGCTATCGAAATCAACGCGAAAGTCAGAATGCACTCTATAGATTGTATTATGCTTATGGCATGAGCATTGCGATTCGGTATGTAGGCTCAGAGGCAGAAGCAATAACTATCTTAAATGATACTTTTTTAAAAGTGTTTAATCATATTAAAAAGTTTGATAAAACACAGCCTTTTAAACCTTGGTTTCGGAAAATATTAGTGAATACAGCAATTAATTTTGTGAAACAACAACAACGATATAAGATGGAGGTGAATTTGGAAGAAGCGGATAAAGTTCCTAGCAGAGAAGAGATTTTAAGCAAAATTAATTATAAAGACCTGATTATTACTTTACAATCTTTATCACTAGCTTATCGCACTGTGTTTAATTTATATGTGATTGACGGATTTAAACATAGTGAAATTGCAGAGATGTTAGGAATTACGGTAAGTACTTCCAAATCTAATTTAACCCGAGCGAGAATAAAGTTAAAAGAATTAATTACTCAAAAATTAAATAGCCATTATGTCTAATTGGACACCAAAAGAAATAGATCAGTTGTTTCAGGATGGCTCAGAAAAATATGAATTTGAGTACAATGAAGCAGCTTGGGGCAAAATGGAAGTTTTGCTTGATGACCAAGACCAACAAAGAAAGCGTCTTTTGTGGTGGTCTATTGGTATTTTATTGGGGATATTATTGATGGTAGGTGTTTATTTTTTTAGACCTGCTCATCAAGAAAAACAAGCTCCTAAAAAAATAGAAACCATCACTTTAAAAGAAACAAAACAATTATCCATTAATGATAATTTTGCAAAAACAGCTACAAAAGAAAATTTGACAAGCACTAAAGATGCTGAGCCTATTCCAAATTCGGCAAAAACTTTGACAGATCAGTCTATACAAAAAGAAAGTGCTTCATTTGATAATACGGCTACAAAAACAATTCAACCAAAAGAAAAATATGCTATTCCAGCTAATCAGACGAATCAAACTGCAATAACTATTGTAAACCCTAATACGGTACTTCCGGCTTCAAATGCTTATCAATTAGCATCGGAAGTTACCTTAACAGGGCAACGAATAAATAATTTGTCAACTGATTCAATATCAAAAAAAGGAGTGCAAAATGTAGCTGAAATCAATAATACTTTGACAATAGCTCCTAAAAAAAGAGCGCCTTCAGTCAAGGTGATTGATTTGCCAACAATATCTAATTCTGTTGCTTTATTTAGCGAACCGATTTTACTAGATACTTCTTTCTTAAAGCGGTATGAGGCGATAAAACCCAATCAAGAAAAGGTAAATAATAATCATTTTGTGATTGGTTTTTTATTAGGTAGAGAATTGTCATATGCAGGAATCGGATTGTGCGACCCGAATTGGAAAGCAGGGCTTAGTCTAGCCTATCGTTTTGGCGGCAAGCATAGCCTAAAAATTGAAGGAAGTTATGTCAAGAAAGAATATGTGGCAAACGGTGATCAATATTTGGCACCACAAGGATTTTGGGAAAACGGTATTATTCCACAGACGGCACTTGGTACTTGTGATATTATAGAAGCATCTATTACAGAAAGCTACTTTTTTAAGGGTCATGCTAAAAGAGGATTTTATATAGAAGCAGGTTTATCGTCTTATTTTATGTTGAGAGAACAATATAATTATAATTTCAATCCAGCAAATCAAAATCTTAGAAGTGCTTGGGGAACTAGAAATGAAAACCAGCATTGGTTTGGAATTGGTGAAGTAGCTGCTGGTTATAATCTTCCACTTTCTAATAATACTTCTTTGCAAATTGCGCCTTATGTCCATATTCCTTTTACAGGCATAGGACATGGTCAAATAAAATTCTTTAGTTCTGGCATTCAAATAAGATACAATTTTCACTTGAACTAGTTCTATAACAAATTAAATTCTATGAACATTTTGCATAAATTTAAAGCACTATGAACAAAATTCATTATTAAATCTAGTGCAGTAGGGAGTATTTTATTCCTAATGCACTAGTATAATGTTTTACTGTGAGCAAGATGGTCCAAAAAAACGATTATTAGTTTTACTTCAACTTTTGATATTAAATTAAATTTACTGTAAATCAACGATTTATAGAAGCCATTGATATGTT
>CAYMSC010000541.1:0-4185 GCA_964392805.1 uncultured Saprospiraceae bacterium | reverse complement strand
CCCTATCATGCAGAACACCATGCTTTTCCAGCAGTACCTTTTCATGCTTTACCTGCTTTACACAAAGAGATGGAAGCAGAATTAAAACATAAGGAGAAGGGACTCTCCGCTTTACATTTTACAGCGATAAAAAATTTTGGTGCGAAAAAGAGTTAGTTTATTAGATAATTGGATAGTATCGAAAAGGAAAATCCGTATAAATCCGCCTAATCCGCTAAATCCGTGGGACCTATCCTCCTAGCTTAATCGAATAAAATTTTAAGGAAAAATAACAGAAAAAGAATCCGCTGGCACAACAGCTACCCCGAAAATAAGTTGACTGGTTAGGGTTTTCAATCCGACACCTTTTTAATTAAAACAACTTGGCTGTTGTTAGCTCATTTATTCCTTTCATAAAATTGAGCTTATCACTAATTCAACCGTTGATTCAATAGACAAATTTGAACTATCCACTTTTATACTATCTACATTATCTATTGGTGAAACAAAGTCGCCGCTATCCAAATACCTAGACAGTCCTTCTACTGACTGAACCTTCTTATATGCTTTGCGAGACTCCATAGTAACTCTTTTAAGTAATTCTTTTTTTTCGCAGTAAATCTGTAAAAACTTAATAGAAATATTTTGTCTTTCAGCAAGATTCTTGAGCTTAACGACGAAGGGATTATCAGTTGTTCTGTCGTATACGAACGTATAAATGATTCCATCGACACCCTGTTTAGCTGCCGCTTCAAGGATATCGAGCTTCATTTTTTGATTCAATTCAAAAAATTCTGGTGTTCCAAATTCGAGAAATATTTTTAGCAAGTCTACCGTCAGATGGTTATGAAAAAGTTTGTATTGGGTCTTTTTTGCAACCTCTTTGGCTATAGTTAGCTTACCTGAAGCAGGCGGCCCATAAATGATTAGGAGTTCCATATTTTCTTATTTTACGCTTAGATAGACCTTGTTACCCCGATGCTCGCACCTCCTTCAACAACGCTTCTCCCGAAAACCCGCCTGCTCGCTCACTCATAGGTGTTCCTTCAATCTCCTTAACCAACCGAATAATATTTTTATTAGCAGGGCAAGGAATCCCCAATTTTTCTCCTGCTCGAACGACCGCTCCATTCAAATGGTCGATTTCTGTTGGTTTACCTTGGGACAAATCCCACCACATAGAAGACCGCACCGTGGGGTCAATCGCTAATACTTTTTTAGTGATTTGTTTGTACAAAAAAGAAGGTAGGCTTAGAATGGTGGGAATACGTTGAGCAGAAACAGCAGTCAATTTAGGTAAGTCTACTTTTAGTGCTTTGGTGACCACTAGCAATTCTTTCATCAAGGCAGCATTTACCAGTCGATAAGCTCGCTGTTCTAGCATGGATTTAACAGGAATGTCAGCTAGGGCATTGACGCTATTACCAAGATTGAGTTGTAACTTAGCCCATAAAATCGCATCCATATTAGTTGTCTGCTTTACGGGCATAATCGGCTGGTCGATTTGTTGAACTATCGCCTTAATCGTTTCCTTAACTGTAGGAGTTGATTCTACATACATTGTCCCTTCTGACCCTCTATGCAAATGTCCTGCTTTGGGTTCTGCGACATTAAAAGGGACCATGACTCTTAGGACGGTATTATTGGGAAATTGCGCTTTTATGATTTGGTCAGAACCTAAGCCATTTTGACAACAAAAAATAATCGTGTGCCTACCTACAAAAGGATGAATTTCGGTACTCACTGACTCCATAGCGGTACACTTAACTGTTATCCAAAGAAAGTCACAATTCAGGTTTTCTAGCTTCTTTGCCACTAAATCTTCAT
Source organism: uncultured Saprospiraceae bacterium (assembly GCA_964392805.1). Lineage (GTDB taxonomy): Bacteria > Bacteroidota > Bacteroidia > Chitinophagales > Saprospiraceae > JAFMDF01. The sequence goes on along the minus strand of CAYMSC010000541.1, from coordinate 2,379 downwards.
TATCGAGCAATTGCAGTTGTTTGGCGACTGCTCTATTCTCTGAATAGTCTGTCAATAATAAGCCATTCGCCAATTTTTTCTTAATTGAAGGGCGACAAACTAAAGTGGTATCTAGGTTCAAGGAAGTGAGTACTCCGCCTAAAAAACCACCAATTAAACCTGCTCCGAATACGGTATGTTTTTGCATTTAATTCTCTATTTCCTTAGTTCTTTATATTTTTGATATTCTTCCCACTTATTTCCTAAGTCTTGAGCTATTCCAAATAATGCTAGCAGTGCACCGATGATTGCTAAACCTTTCCCCAAATCAGGAAAACTGGCTTTTAAAAATGTAGCTATAATTAATAATGCAACTCCTAAAAGGAAATAGCGGTTATTGATAAAGTTCACCATATTTTGTAGGAATTTAGAAAAGTTACCATTAACCCAACACTTCCACTTTCTCAGGTTTGGCCGCTATCAACCAAATATCTACTAGAAAAAGGGCAATTAAAAATAGGCTGCCATATAGCACAAATTCGTCTTTTGAAGTTCCAGGTTTGTTTAAGTCAGAAAGAAACGCTAATACCATCCAAACGGAATAAAAACTAAATAAGGCTACGATGAATCTCCATACTTTTGCATTGTTTTTAATAATTTGAAAAAGGAATAAGCTGGTAACAACTACGACTATCCAAAACTCGGCGGAAAATAGTTGAAGCTGATTCCAAGGAACTATGCAAAAAAAGAGGGTCAAAATCAATACATAGGGCAAACGCTGGAAAAGTAGTTTGGTAAATGGATTATTCATCGTCAGTAGGTTTATGAATTTACTTTCTTCAATTTCAAAAATTCTTTCAATTTTCTCTTTTGTTTATCATGCTGCCACATATGTTGTTCAATTAAGGCGAACCATTCCTTGGTATTTATATCTCCAAATAACGGATGATGATGTTTATCTTTAGAGGTACTTTTATTTAAAATTTCTTCTAACTCATTAACTTCTTGTATGAAATTTTTGAAGTCTTTTAGCAAATTTGCTTTACTTCTTACTACTGGAGTAAATAAGTCAATTAAATGCTTTGGAAATTTTTCCATTTTCATGTGGGCATTTTTTCTGTAACTAGTGTTGAATACTACATAGCCATAGAAATTTTTTCTTTTTTTTCTTTTGGCAGATTCGGTAATACTTTTTTTCAAATTAGGAATCTGATAAGTTCTCGTTACTTTCATTACATGGTCATACATTTCAGCAAATGACCACGATTTTTTAGATGGTCGTAGTTGGATTTTTTCTGCCTCCACTTTTTCTAAATCAGTTAACCATTCTTTGGCCTTTTTATTAAATTTAGCTAAAACTTTTGCTGTTCGCATACGCTATATATATAATTCGAAAAAATTATTTTGTTGGTTTAGAGACGACGAAAAAATAAGTAAGTTATTTTTTTGTCATTACTTAGTAACGACGAAATAATAAGTTGGTCATCTGGACGAGCTTATTTTGGTTCTAGTTTTTCTTTAAAAGAGGGAGTATTGTTGATACTATGACCGATTTTAAAGTAAAAATAGGATCAAAAGAAGCCGTCCTAGATGTTCAAGTTATTGTTTTGCCGTTACTTAATGAGTTTTTTTTCTAAAAAATAAACCTTTATGCTGTTGCTTTTTATTATAAAATAAGGACAAAACAAAAGATAAAGTACAAAAACACGCTCCTACTTGGATTTTTTTGCTAAAATTGTATCAATTAGAACAATATTACAAATATACTAAGCCAGAACATTTCATATACTAATATTTTTTATTACCTTTGAGCCATCCAAAGAACATCCGACTAAAGAATTTGTTTTCATTTGGTTTTTTGGGTTAAGGTGTTGACTTCTCAAGTCAACACCCCTTTTTTTTTAAACCTACTCCATCATCTTTTATTTTTCTAAATTCAAACCAATATTTCTTTCTTCTTAGGTTTCGTCGATATCAACCAAATATCTACTAAAAATAATGTTGTTAAAAATAGGGGTACTTTGACAATTTTTGCAAAAGTAGAACGGTTCGTTGACTTCAGTCAACCTGAAGACTTAGAATTACAGGTTGACTGAAGTCAACCAACCGAACGGAATGCAAAAATTGACAAAGAACCAAAATAGGTTACAAATTATATTGCCACAGGATTGGATGCAGATTTGTTAATTTTAGAAAGAAATCCATTGGAAAATGTAAGTGCAATACATGATTGTTTAATGATTATCAATAATGGAAAGATTATTATAGATTGAATAAAGATTATTCGGAAAAAAATATTATACTAACGCGTGCGCGTGTCTACAATCTTTTTTCTGATAATCTTTAATAGAATAATAGGGAATATTGAAAGAGTGGCATATAAATGGAAAAACGGTTGGA
>CAYMSC010000540.1:0-4191 GCA_964392805.1 uncultured Saprospiraceae bacterium | reverse complement strand
ATATGCTTATATTACGAGTTAGAATTGAGCTGAACGAATCTCCTCTTTTTTACAAATACAATTTAATCAAAAAGTGAAAAAATTAGTCGCATAGACATGGAGGAAAGTCAAAAATATCCTGATTATAAAAAATATAAGTTCCGAGAACTTAAAGTATATGGCTCAACCGAATGGTTAGCAGACAACAAGAAAAAATATCGGCAGGTCTTCGATATGAACGAAGCATCCTATATTTATGCCGAACTCTCCTTTTATAATAAATTATTCGATGAAGAAGACTGGGAAGTAGAAGTTGAATTGCATTGCTATTCGATGAAGAAGGGACGCAAAGAATTATGTGCCTTGCCTTTTAAAAGAAAAGTAAGTAAATATGACAGTGTCGTTTACATTAGAGAAGGTTGGGGAAATAAAAAAGATGGGGCATTTTGGAAAAGAGGTACTTATTATTGGGAAGCATGGATAGAAGGCGAAAAAGTAGCCACTAAATATTTTTATATTGAAAGCGCAGAAGATGCTTTAGAAATTGGAGAAGACGACTACTTAGATGTGCAGTCGCTAAAATTATACGAAGGGCCTTACGACGATGTGAATGAAGATGACCGACTTTATTATACGAACTTTAGTGGAGAAGAGACTCGATATATTTATGTAGAAATAGTCTTAAAAAATTATAATCTCCTGCATAACTGGCAATGTGAATTATTCACCAAATTCTATAATGACGCAAGGGAATTAAAAGGACAAGTCGTCCGATTGCATCGAGTAGACAAAGGGGAAGAATATATTCGCCTGACGGCTGGTTGGGGATCCAATGTAAAAGGGTCTTGGCGAAAAGACAATTATACGGCAGAGTTAATTTTTATGGACAAATTACTAGCTGTTGTGCCTTTCCAAGTCAATGACACCTTTGAAGAAGGTATAGCTGGTGTATTATTACCGAATCGGCAAACGCCTGTGATATTAATGCACGATGAAGATGCCAATCTTACCTTTGAGGAAGTGGTGCAAAGTTTAGAATCATTAATTGGATTAACCGACATCAAAGTCAAGGTAAGAGAACACGCAAAATATATTCAATTTCTACAATTAAGAAAAGAAAAAGGATTTGAGGAAAAAGAAGAGATAAATGTGCATTCTGTTTTTATAGGTAATCCTGGTACTGGAAAAACAACGGTTGCCAAAATGATGGGTAAGCTGTATAAAAAAATGGGTTTATTGACCAAAGGACATGTAACGGAAGTAGACCGAGTAGATTTAGTCGGAGAATATATTGGACAAACGGCACCAAAAGTAAGAGAAGTCATCAAAAAGGCAAGAGGAGGAGTGCTATTCATTGATGAAGCCTATTCTCTGGCTCGTTCCAATGATGATAGTAAAGATTTTGGTAGAGAAGTCGTAGAAATTATTTTAAAAGAAATGTCCAATGGAGAAGGAGATTTAGCCGTCATCGTAGCAGGCTATCCTAAAGAAATGAAGCATTTCATGGATTCTAATCCCGGCTTGAAATCTCGTTTTAAATTATTCTTTGAATTTTCAGATTACCTACCTCAAGAATTATCTCAAATTGCCAACTTTGCAAGTCAGGAAAAAGGCGTTAAATTGACAAAAAAGGCAAAGTCAAAAATCGACGATATCATCATCGAAGCCTTCCGAAATAGAGACCGATCATTTGGCAACGCGAGATTTGTCTTCGACCTCATCGAAAAGGCAAAAATCAATTTGGGCTTACGGGTAATGGCGGCAGAAGAACCCAGTTTAACAGAACATGAAGCATTAGCTACCATAACTGTAGATGATGTCAATAAAATAGCTATCACGGTACAGAAAACTTTACCAAAAATACCAGTTGATAGTTCCTTACTAAAAGACTCATTGGCAGAATTGGATGATTTGATTGGCATGGATGCCATCAAAACACAAATCCACGAATTAGTAGAGTTAGTCAGCTTTTATCGAGAAACAGGCAGAAATGTCTTAAATAGTTTCTATTTACATACCGTATTTATCGGAAACCCCGGTACAGGGAAAACAACAGTTGCTCGCATCTTAACTAAAATCTATAAGGCTTTAGGCATGCTAGAACGAGGGCATATTATCGAAACAGATAGGCAAGGATTAGTAGCAGGCTATGTGGGGCAAACAGCGATAAAAACAGCCGAAAAAATAGAGGAAGCCAAAGGTGGTGTCTTGTTTATAGATGAAGCCTATGCTTTGACAAGTGCTTCTAATGCAGGAACTTCTCATGGTGATTTCGGCAATGAAGCCATTCAAACTTTGTTGAAACGCATGGAAGACCAAAGAGGTCAATTTTTCCTTTTTGTAGCAGGTTATCCAGACAATATGGAAAACTTCTTGAAGGCGAATCCCGGTTTAAATTCTCGTTTTGATAAAATCTTAAAATTCGAAGATTATAAACCAGCGAATCTGATGGAAATTGCATTGCAAATGTTCCAAAAAGAAAAAATGAAGTTGAGTACTGCGGCACAACAACATTTGGGGGCTTATTTAGAATTTTTGCATGAATACCGAGATAAATACTTTGGTAATGCTAGAACAGTCAGAACCATTGTAACCGAAGCTATTAAAAATCAAAATTTACGTTTAGCGGCTACTCCAGCTAAAAAACGAACCAAGACTGCCATAGATACCATTATACTAGAAGACGTGGAAAGCTTTAAGTTAAGTAAAGAGGATTTGGTGTTTAAGAAGAAAACGATTGGGTTTAGGAGTAGAGGGTGATTAGTGATTAGTTGATTAGTTGATTAGTAAGATATAGAGTTATTATAAAATAAGGCACTGCGATGAAAAGTGTGGGTTATTTACTTTAGGGTAAAAACAGAAGATACTTTGAAAGTCTATTGATACCTCATAAGTCTAAGAGCGAGCGAAAAATCATAAATCATAGTTCATAAATCTTACATCATAAATCCATATAGGATGCAAACTAGGTGGATTTATGATTGATGATATATGATTTCAGATGTATGATTGCCTGCCAAAAGATGTGGGTTATCAATAGACTTTGAAAGTATCGCCTGCTCGGGAGCTTCTTAGCAAGCGATACTTTCAAAGTATTTCTTGCTTTTAATAGCTCAACCATTTTTCCGATAAAAGATAATTATCAAATAAATAATAACCCATACCTTTCACCATAGAGCCTAAAATATAAAGAACAAAAGGATACTATTTAAAAAAATGGTATCCTTTTTTTTTGCTACATATATGACAGGAGGCTTTAAGAAATTATTTTAAAGTTACTTTAAAAATAAAGTTTTCGTCTTAAAATTAAAATGCGTTAAATACTATTATTTACCAATTACAATTTACACTAAAAAAATTATTAATGAAATTTTTAAAAGTATTCCTAGTACTATTAGTCTTTTCTTTTTCCTCTTGCACGCCAGGGGAATTGCAACAGGTTTTAGGTAGTGTTTTAGAAAGTGATGCCTTGACCACGGGAGAAATTTCTTCTGGCTTAAAAGAAGCCTTAGAAATTGGAATTAGCAAAGGTTCAGACCAATTATCTTCTTTGGATGGTTATTTCAAAAGTCCATACAAAATTTTATTACCACCAGAAGCTAGAAAAATTACAGATAGACTACAAAGAATTCCTGGTTTTGCACAAATAGAAAATGTGTTATTGGAAAAAATCAATAGAGGCGCAGAAGATGCCGCTAAAAAAGCAAAGCCTATTTTTGTGGATGCGATTAAACAAATAACCTTTGATGATGCCTTAAATATTTTAACGGGCCCAGATAATGCAGCGACGGGTTATTTAAACGATAAAACGAATGCTAAGCTATATGATGCGTTTAGCCCCGTCATTGTTGAATCATTGGATAAATTTAATGCAAGAAAGTATTGGTCAGATGCAGTAAATGCCTATAATAAAATTCCGTTGGTACAAAAAGCAGACCCTAGTTTAGATAATTATGTAACCACGCAGGCATTGAAAGGCTTATTTAATGTGGTAGAAAAAGAGGAAGCAAATATTAGAAAAAACGTATCTGCTCGAACTTCTAATTTATTAAAGAAAGTATTTGCGAAGCAGGACAAATAATTAGCGTTTGTTTAATAGTCGCAAAAAAATGAATAAAGCAACGTTGGCTAACGAGGCTGTCTCATAACATAAAATCGAATTTTAGAAACCGAATAAAATATGGATTTCCTCCCCCTAACCCCCTCCAGAGG
>CAYMSC010000539.1:0-4192 GCA_964392805.1 uncultured Saprospiraceae bacterium | reverse complement strand
TTTTCTCAATTCCACCTTTTCTTCTCGGCAAGACCTGATACCAATTTCTTCTTCCTACTTATCTCCATCATTTTTTGCCAAAAAATCGTAAGATTTTACTGGTAAAGAACTAAGAACAATTTTTCATTTAGAATAAACCTATTGCCTCAGCATCACGTATCCTTCCTTTTCCTTAATTTTGCGGCTCAAATAAAAAATATATGATTTCAGTCAATGATATAGCGGTAGAATTTAGTGGACGTACCTTGTTCAAGAATGTATCCTTTGTGATAAACCCAGAAGATAAGATTGCTTTAATGGGAAAAAATGGGGCAGGGAAGTCAACAATGATGAAAATTATTGCAGGGGTAGATAAAGCAACTAGAGGAGGGGTAGCTGCGCCAAAGGATGCGGTTATTGCCTATTTGCCACAGCATTTATTGACCGATGATAATAGCACCGTATTTGAAGAGACTTCTAAAGCTTTCAAAAAAATATTTGAAATGCGAGATGAGATGGCTCGATTGAATAAAGCACTAGAAACTAGGACCGATTATGAATCCGCCGAGTATTTGTCTATCATTAATCAAGTGACGGATTTAGGAGAAATCTATTATTCTATTGAAGAGATAAATTATGATGCGGAGGTAGAAAAAACATTGCTGGGACTGGGCTTCAAAAGAACAGATTTTCAAAGACCAACGAGTGAGTTTAGTGGAGGTTGGCGAATGCGAATTGAACTAGCAAAGATTTTATTACAAGAACCAGATTTAATTTTATTGGATGAGCCGACCAATCACATTGATATAGAATCGGTTATTTGGCTAGAAGATTTTTTAGTCAATAAGGCGAAGGCGGTGTTAGTCATTTCTCACGACAAGGCATTTATTGATAATATCACCAATCGGACTATAGAAGTCACCATGGGGCGTATTTATGATTATAAAGCCAATTATTCTCATTATTTACAATTGAGGGAAGATCGCCGACAACATCAGTTAAAAGCCTTTAAAGAGCAACAAAAATTTATTGAGGATAGCAATCGTTTTATCGAACGTTTTAAAGGGACTTATTCTAAGACCAATCAGGTGAGTTCGAGAGAGCGAATGTTAGAAAAGCTAGAAATTATAGAGGTAGACGAAGTGGATAATTCAGCTTTAAAACTACGGTTTCCACCTTGCAATCGGTCAGGAGATTATCCCGTATTAGCCAAAGATTTATCTAAAAAATATGGAGACCATGTTGTTTTCAAAGATGCCAATATGACCATCGAAAGAGGGGAAAAAGTGTCTTTTGTGGGCAGGAATGGAGAAGGCAAATCGACCTTGATTAAAGCTATAATGGGGGAGATTGAATTCCAAGGAGAATGTCAATTAGGACATAATGTAGCAGTCGGTTATTTTGCCCAAAATCAAGCATCGTTGTTAGACCCTGACTTGACCGTTTTTCAGACGGTTGATGAAATTGCTAAAGGAGACATTCGCAGCCAATTAAAAAATATCCTTGGTGGCTTTATGTTTAGTGGAGACGATATTGATAAAAAGGTATCGGTCTTGTCAGGAGGAGAGCGAACCCGCTTGGCAATGGTCAAATTATTATTAGAACCGGTGAATCTACTGATTCTGGATGAGCCAACTAATCATCTAGATATCAAGTCTAAAGATGTGCTGAAAGCAGCCTTAAAAGCTTTTGATGGAACGCTGATTTTAGTGTCTCACGACCGTGATTTCCTTCAGGGTTTGTCCAAAAAAGTATTTGAATTTAAAGACAAACGAGTCATTGAACATTTTGAGACAGTTGACGACTTTTTAATACGCAATCGAATGGAAAATCTAAAAGAGATTGAGATGAGCAAATAAAGAGGGGGCATCATTCAATTGGGTAATTTCTTTTTCCACTAGGGAAACGGGTAATTTTAGGGTAAAGGTAGCGCCACTTTGGTCACTATTTGTTAAAGCAATACTTCCATCATAGGAATCTAGAATTTCAGCTACAATAAAAAGACCTAAACCTGCCCCAGCATAAACTTCGTGAAGGTGAAGTTTTTTAAAGGGTTGAAATATTAATGATTTAAATTTTTCTTCAACGCCAATTCCATTATCTGTAAAAGATAAATAAAGATGGTCGGCATCCATCCTACTATTTATTTGAATAATTTTAGTAGCCTTCTCATTAAACTTAACAGCATTGATTAATAAGTTGGATAAAATTAATTGCAAATGAACTGGTCTAAATTTAATAGAAGGAAGACCCTTATACCGAACCTGAACATTTTTGTAATTAGGCGCAATTTCTAGTTGGTTGACCTTAGATACCATAAATGCTAAGTCAATGGATTGAGGTGATTGCTTGGCTTGTTGCCCTATCCTTTTTAACTTAGTAATCGCATTAATTAATTCATTCATTCGATGCCCTGCCTTTGTTGCCAAATTAAGATATTCATCCACTTCTTTTGCATTAATATTTTGTTTGGCTAATTCAATAAAGCTAATGACCTGTCTTGTTGGGGTTCTTAAATCATGGGCTGCTAAGGTGCTAAACATTTCTAATCTAGTATTTTGTTTATCTATTTTTTCAATGTAATTTTTAGTATTCGTTAAAGCAGTTTGAAGTTGTAAAATATACCTTAAAACGATATTAAAACTTAAGCGAGATAATATATAGATAATAACTAATGTAAAGCCAAAGTTGATGTAATTTTGATTAGACATGATGGACACATCAAACCAAGGTCCAAGTTCGTTGGCATATTGTTTAGAAACTACATAAACGGCAAATAATATAACATTAAATGCGATAGCTAACCACGAAGATAAAAGAGTAGAAGCGCTGCAAAAGGTAAGCAGCATTAATAATGGATAAATTTCCATGTGAGAACTACCAAAAAGGGAAATATAAATAACTACGGCTGCATTTAAACTTAGTATATAAAGCGTTGCTAATCTCCTGAGTCCTTTATAATTTAACCATAGACTGATTAAGCTCAAAAAGACGACTGCTAAATAGACAAAGGAAATACTAAAACCGTAATTGACGATACATAGTAAGCCATAGATAAAAGCAATAGTGGCTGACAAGACGGCAATGGTATTGGTAAAATATTTAGCGTATTTAATAATTTCACATTCTTGTTTTTCGATTCCAATTCTTAATATTTTTTCTAGAGTTGTTCTAACTATACCGATATAGGTTTGAGTTGTCATTGATTTTTGATTAGCTTAGCAAGGACGAAATAATAAGGTCATCATCCAATTTTGGATTCAAAATTCATTCACTTATCCCAATAGTTATCAGTACAAAATGGGCGATGACATTGAAAAGGGGGAGATTATTTTTTTAGGGGACTATTTAATAAAAGATTTGTGACTATTCAGAATAGAGATTAGAGACCATTACATTGAGAGAAAAGAGACTTAGTATCGGCAAATATTAATTTAATAGATTCAAAAATGGTCAAATTTCCGAAAAATAAATCTCGGTTCTCTATTCTCTACTCTCGGTTCTGAATAGTTACAAAGATTTAAAACTTCAAAAGTGTAAATGAGATAAAGGAAGGGACTGCTTAATACACGCAATATTATGCCAATTTTGACGCTAGAAATATTTTTATTGGAGAAAAGTTAATATTTAAACAAATTACAAATAATTTCATATTATTTTTTGGTTATTAAGTATTTTTTCAAAGTTCCTAAGTTGAAAGAATATTGATTGTAACAGATTACGGAGAACGGTAAAATACCGTCTCTACGAGACTCTTGAAAAACGGAATCCCTTAAAATATTACCTATATGCCGACTCTAACGAGCCTTTTTTAGGCGCTTAACAGAGCTTTGAAACCAACTCCGATACAAATCGGAATCGATATTTTGAAATGTCGATATTTTTCAAATTTCAATCTCAACCTCAATTCCCGCCGAAGGTGATTGAAAATTTGAAATTGAAAATTGAAAATTAAATTTTAATTAGTGTCTTTAGGTACGACATATCGGTAAAATGGTAGCTTCTAACTTCTTTTTGAGCCCTATCGGGACGGCATTTAGGATAATCACAGACAAGACTGTCCCGTATGGGCAAAACGTTATAATCAGAAAGATTGAAATAAAGTTGGCTAAAATTAAATCACACTCGAGTGTGTAATACCCTAAGCGTAGCTGATGTTACCTTGTAATTAGCCTTCCGCAATATATTCGTTTAGTATTTCTTCTAAATTAGG
>CAYMSC010000538.1:1925-4204 GCA_964392805.1 uncultured Saprospiraceae bacterium | reverse complement strand
TTCTTCTTATCCAATTCAATAATATTCAACATCTTGATAGTTGCCTTGATTGCTGCAATTGCTTGATCACTATCCAATCCATTGGTTTTGAATTGACGCTCCTCCAATTTCCAAGTAATAGTCGTATGACATAGAGCGTCTGTTCGACCACCTGGAGGAATCGTCACATTATAATCAATCAGCGTAGGGTAGGGTTTGCCTAATTTATCATAGATTTTCCATAGCGCATTCATAAAGGCATCATATTGACCATCTCCCGAGGCAGTTTCTTCGTAGGTTTTCTTATCAATTAGAATGCTTACAGTAGCTACGGATTGTAGTCCTGCAGCAACAGATAAAGCATAATTTTTAATCTTTATTTTCTGCTCAATTTGCTCACTCTTCAATACGTCGGAAATGATGTAAGGTAGGTCTTCTTTGGTAACGACTTGTTTTCTATCTCCTAGTTCGTTAATACGCTTCGTCACCTTTTTCATTGAGTCGATATCCAATTCGATACCCAACTCTTCCAAATTCTTTTTTATACTTGCTTTTCCTGCTAATTTTCCTAAAGCATATTCATGCTTTCGATTAAATCGAGCTGGCATTAATTCATTGTGGTATAAATTATCTTTATTATCACCGTCGGCGTGAATACCACTCGTTTGGGTAAAGACAAATCCACCAATAATTGGCTTATTACCTGGAATACGAATACCCGAAAAAGACTCTACTATTTTGCTTACGGAAAATAATTTACTTTCATCAATATTTATCGAATGCTCTTTTAAGTGGTCGTTTACCACACCCACCACGCTTGATAATGGAACATTACCTGCTCTTTCCCCTAATCCATTCATCGTACAATGAATACAATCCATACCTGCTTGTATGGCCGAATAGACATTAGCCGTAGCTAAATCATAATCGTTATGCGCATGGAAATCAAAATGAAGGCGAGGAAAACGTTGAATCATTTCGCGAGAAAACAGATAACTTTGTTCTGGGTTTAAGATACCCAAGGTATCGGGCAACATAAATCGGTTGATACCCGAATTTTTTAAACTTTCAACTATTTGAAAAACATATTCAGGAGAAGTCCGCATTCCATTCGACCAATCTTCGAGATATACATTAACCGTAATACCTTTTTCCTTGGCAAAATAGATAACCTCTTGAATATCGGTGACATGTTCTTCGGGTGTTTTTCTCAATTGCTTTTCGCAATGTCGAGCCGACCCTTTACACAATAGATTAATTACCTTTCCACCTACTTCTTCAATCCAGTCCAAAGACCTCGTTTTATCCACGAACCCTAAAATTTCTACTTGATGTAAGTAGTCATTTTGAGCGGCCCAAGCCAAAATCTTTTTAGCCCCTTCTTTTTCCCCTTCAGATACGCCCGCAGAGGCAATCTCTATTCTATCGACTTTTAATTCTTCTAAGAGCAACTTTGCGATATGCAATTTTTCAATGGCTGTAAAAGAGACACCAGAAGTCTGCTCTCCGTCCCGTAGGGTCGTATCTAAAATGGTAATTTTCATGTTGTAAGGTTGATGAGGTTGATAAGGTTGATAAGGTGATGAGGTTGATAAGGCTGATGAGGCTGATAAGGATACCCGTAAGCTTCCTTATACACCTCATTAACCTTATACACCTTATTAGCCTCATTAACCCCATCACCTCACTATTTATCTTGCTAATTCAAAAGCTTCAATCTTATCTTTGATATTTAATAAATAATCAATATCATCGTAGCCATTTAATAGGCATTCTTTTTTGTAACCGTTGATGTCAAAAGAAGATTTGTCGCCACTAGCGGAGATAGTCAATTCTTGATTTTCTAGATCTACCTTAAAAGTAGCTTTAGGGTCAGCTTCAATCGCACCAAATATTTTTGCTAAGAATTCATCACTAACGGTAATTGGTAAGATACCATTATTTAAGGCATTTCCTTTGAAAATATCTGCAAAGAAACTAGAAACGACGACTTTGAAGCCTGCACCACCTACTGCCCAAGCAGCATGTTCTCTACTAGAACCACAACCAAAGTTTTTGCCGCCTACTAAAATTTCTCCACTATAAATAGGATTGTTTAGCACAAAATCAGCAATTGGCTGGTCATTTTTGTCATATCTCCAATCTCTAAATAAATTATCGCCAAATCCTTCTCTTGTAGTGGCTTTTAAAAACCTTGCGGGAATGATTTGGTCGGTGTCCACATTTTCTATCGGTAAAGGTACCGCCGTGGAGGTTAATTGCTCAAATTTTTCTACTGCCATGCTATTTTAATTTAAAAT
>CAYMSC010000538.1:0-1825 GCA_964392805.1 uncultured Saprospiraceae bacterium | reverse complement strand
ATTAAACTGTTTCTAAAACGTTTCGAGGGTCAACTACCTTTCCTGCTACTGCTACTGCCGCAGCCGTTAAAGGACTTGCCAACATCGTTCTAGCGCCGGGACCTTGTCTACCTTCAAAATTTCTATTCGAGGTAGAAACAGCATATTTGCCAGCAGGGATTTTATCATCATTCATAGCTAAACAAGCCGAACAACCTGGTTGACGCATTTTAAAGCCTGCTGTTTCTAGAACATCAACGATACCTTCGGCGATTGCTTGACGTTCTACTTCTTTAGAACCTGGAACAATCCAAGCAGTTACATTTGCTGCTTTTTGCTTGCCTTTGACATAATCCGCAACTACTCGCAAATCTTCAATTCGCCCATTGGTACAGCTACCAATGAAGACATAATCGACTTGCTTGCCAATCATGGTATCTCCTGCCTGGAAGCCCATATAATTCATAGACTTTTGGAAAGAAGGCTGTTCTGAACCAACAATGCTACTCAATTCAGGAATTTTACCAGTGATTTTTACCCCCATTCCCGGATTTGTACCAAAAGTAATCATTGGCTCAATATCCGCTGCATCAAAATCTACCTCTCGGTCAAACTTTGCATCCGCATCCGTATATAATTTACTCCACTTTTCGACTGCTTTTTTGTAATCGTCCCCTTTAGGTGAATATTTTTTACCTTCTACGAATTCAAAGGTCTTGATATCTGGTGATATTAAACCACCTCTAGCCCCCATCTCGATACTCATATTACAAACCGTCATCCGACCTTCCATAGACATTTCCCGAAAAACATTTCCCGAATATTCTACAAAATAGCCTGTTCCTCCCGCTGCGGTCATTTTTGAAATGATGTACAAAATCACATCTTTAGGAGAAACATTAGGTTTTAATTGACCATTGACATTAATCCGCATTTTTTGGGGTTTAGGCTGCATAATACATTGAGTTGCCAAAACCATTTCTACTTCACTTGTTCCAATACCAAAAGCAATACAACCAAAAGCGCCATGTGTAGACGTGTGACTGTCTCCACAAACGATGGTCATGCCCGGTTGAGTAACCCCTAATTGCGGACCCATTACGTGAACGACCCCTTGATAATCAGTATTTAAGCCGTAAAGGTCGATGCCATACTTATTACAATTTTCCGTTAAGGTATCTACCTGAAATCGAGATAACTCATCTTCGATGGGTTTATCTTGATTAATCGTAGGAACATTATGGTCTGGCGTCGCTACCGTTTGATTGGGACGCATGACTTTAAGTCCTCTTCTGCCAAGCCCATTAAAGGCTTGAGGGCTAGTTACCTCATGAATTAAATGTCGGTCGATATATAATACCGATGGGCCATCAGGGATTTCTTGCACCACGTGGGCATCCCAAATCTTATCGAATAACGTTTTTCCTGCCACTGTTAAGTAAATTTTAATTTTTTAAAAATACGAGCTGCTAAATTTGAGCGGAATACTCAAATCCTATCTCCAATTTATTAGCATAAATTGCAGTTTAGTTATAATTTGGTAAGGCTTAATTTAGTAGGAATAGCAAATTTACTATCTTATTTGTATATATACCTAATATAGTAAGGTCTAATTACGATGTCTAGCTAAAGAAGTTGGAAGAAATGGAGAAAACACTTCCTTTTATTTTGAAGAATTAGGAGTAGTTCAGTATGTAAAGTGATTTATATATAGTTAATATTACTGAGTTCAAGCGAAAGTTCTCAATAGATTTTGTTTTATTAGGGGTGGTGTAAAAAGCTCCTTATTTTATTAGAATAGCCCGTGAAGAATTCTGACTGAATTTGCTGTAGAAAAGTTCTTCAC
>CAYMSC010000537.1:0-4216 GCA_964392805.1 uncultured Saprospiraceae bacterium | reverse complement strand
ACGTCTGACTTCTGACAGATTTATCGGTCTTAAATCTGACCTCTCACTTACTTAATAGGCAGAAAATATGTAATTTTAGGGGTTGGAAGTGATTCATAAAAAATCAAAAAATGACGCCACAAGCAATTACACAATTAATCAGAAATAGACGCTCGATTTTTCCTCGCACCTATATTGACAAACCTATTCCCAAAGCAATTATTGAAGAAATATTAGAGAATGCAAATTGGGCACCAACACACAAAATGACCGAACCTTGGCGGTTTAAAGTATTGATAGATGATGCTTTGGTAAAATTGCGAGATTGGCAAGTTGATTGGTATCAAAATAATGTACCAAAAGAAAAGTTTTCTGAAAAGAAATTTAAAAAATTACAAACTAAGCCACTCCAAGCTGGCTGTGTTATCGCTATTTGTATGCAGCGAGATGTCAAAGAAAGTATTCCAGAATGGGAAGAAATTGCAGCGGTATCATGTGCGGTACAAAATATGTGGTTGACCACTACGTCGTATGACATTGGTGCTTATTGGAGTTCACCTAAATTTATCAAAGATATTGGACCATTTTTAAAATTAAAAGAAGGAGAACGTTGTTTAGGCTTCTTTTATATGGGCTATCATGAGACACCAGATATTCCAAGAAAGCGACAACCCATTATGGATAAGGTAGAATGGCTTTAGAACAGTTGTCGGTTATCTTCTCTCCGCTTAAACAGACAATAGATAAGCGACAACTAAAATCATAACTCAATTTTTGCATTATGCTTCGCAGCAATCACAGCTATGTGTTCTGCTATTTTAAATTCTGAAGGCTTAAATCGACTGCTTCTCATTTTTGATTGTTCTTGTCGTCGAATACTTCTAGCAAAACGCCGTACGCTTTCTTTAGTATCTAAAATTAAACCAGGCACTGGAACGCTCTTTCCATTCTTGTCTTTTGCCACCATTGTAAAATAAGAAGAATTGCAATGTTTCACAAATCCATCTTGTATATTTTCTGATTCAACCCGAAGCCCAACCACCATAGAAGTTCGCCCAGTATAATTAATAGAAGCTTTCAAAGTCACCATCTCCCCTACTTCTATTGGATTTAAAAAATCAACTCGATTAACAGAAGCAGTCACACAATAATGCCTCGAATGCTTGGAAGCACAAGCAAAAGCAATTTGGTCCATCAAATTCAAAATGTAACCGCCATGAATTTTTCCACTAAAGTTAGAATGAGAGGGTAACATTAATTGCGTCATGGTTATCATAGACGCTTCTATTTTCTTAAATTCTTGCTGCATTCGTAATTGTTCAAAAAGTTATTAAGCCTTGGTTTCCACAAATTTAGGAGATTTAACAGCTATTCCTGCTTCAATTTATTGACTTTCCTTATTCTTTGTTTGAATCCATGTTAAAAAAACAGCTAAAATTAGCGAAAATACGCCAAAAAATTGGTCAGAATCACAAATTCTTGTAGTTTTGCGCTCCTTAAATTAAGTATAACAATTTATATTTTTAAATATCTAAAAATCATTGATTTATAACTCATAAAATGAAAGAAGTCAGAAGTCAGACCGTTTACTTCGTAAACTGTCAGAAGTCAGATTTGACTTAAAAGATTATTGATTTCACTTCATATACCTATTATTAAAGTCTGACTTCTGACAGAAAATTTTATATTTTCGGTCTGATTTCTGATTTCTTCCTTAGGCAGCGAGTTTAAATTTTATCAACAAACGAAACGAATATGGGTCAGAACATTACTTATGCAATCCCAGCTCTCGGTGTAATAGCATTACTATACACTATGTGGAAGTCTGGTTGGGTGTCTAAACAAGACGTAGGAACACCAAAAATGGCAAGAATTGCCGATAATATCTCTGATGGCGCAATGGCTTTCTTAAGCGCAGAATATAGAGTACTAGCTATTTTCGTAGCAGTTGTTGCAGGTTTATTAGCTTTTTCTGCTGGTGCTGATTCTTCTTGGATGGTAGCTGTTTCTTTTATATTAGGAGCTATCTGTTCTGCTTTAGCAGGTTTCATCGGAATGAAAGTAGCCACTAAGGCAAATGTAAGAACCACACAAGCCGCTAGAACTAGTCTTGGCAAAGCATTAGAAGTCGCTTTTGCGGGTGGTGCTGTCATGGGATTAGGAGTAGTTGGATTAGGTGTTTTAGGATTAGGCACATTATTCATAGTATATAAAGGCATGTTTGGTGTCGAAACTATGGAAGAAGTAAGGAAAGTAATTACTGTTTTAACAGGATTTTCTTTTGGTGCATCTTCTATTGCTTTATTTGCACGTGTTGGTGGAGGTATTTATACCAAAGCAGCAGATGTTGGAGCAGATTTAGTAGGTAAAGTAGAAGCGGGTATTCCTGAAGATCACCCATTAAATCCTGCAACGATTGCAGATAACGTTGGTGATAATGTAGGAGACGTTGCCGGTATGGGCGCTGATTTATTTGAATCTTATGTAGGTTCTATCATTGGTACGATGGTATTAGGTTCTGCATTTATGGTTGCTGGTGAATTTGCTACCACCAATGAATGGGGTGGATTGAATGCCGTATTATTACCATTAGTATTAGCTAGTACAGGAATTATAACTTCTATTTTGGGTACTTTCTTAGTAAAAGTAAAAGATGGAGGAGATCCTCACAAAGCATTAAACTTAGGAGAATTTACTGCCGCTGGATTGATGTTAGTATTGACTTACTTTATCATCCAATGGATGTTGCCTGAATCTTGGGCAATAGCAGGTGATTCTACAGCATATACTTCTAATGGTGTTTTCTTTGCAGTAATCATCGGTCTAGTTTCAGGATTAGCGATTGGTAAAATTACAGAATATTATACAGGTACAGGTACTAAGCCAGTTCAAGGGATAGTTGACCAATCTGTTACAGGTGCAGCAACAAACATTATTGCAGGTTTAGGAGTTGGTATGATGTCCACTTTATTTCCTACTTTAATCTTAGCAGCAGCTATTATTGGAGCGCATCACTTTGCTGGATTATACGGTATCGCAATTGCTGCAGTAGGAATGTTGTCTAATACAGGTATTCAATTAGCGGTAGATGCTTACGGACCTATTTCTGATAACGCAGGTGGTATTGCTGAAATGGCTGAATTGCCAAAAGAAGTACGTCAACGTACAGATAAGTTAGATGCAGTAGGAAACACAACCGCAGCTATCGGAAAAGGATTTGCGATTGGTTCAGCAGCATTAACAGCATTGGCTTTATTTGCAGCCTTTATGGTAACAGCAGGCATCACTTCTATTGATATTGCTCAACCAAAAGTAATGGCTGGATTATTAATCGGAGGGATGTTACCTTTCGTTTTCTCTGCTATGTCAATGGGTGCAGTAGGACGTGCAGCAATGGATATGATTCAAGAAGTAAGAAGACAATTCAAAGATATTCCTGAATTAAAAGCTGCTCTAGGGATGATGAAGAAGAATGACGGAAAAGAAATGAGCGAATGGAGTGCAGCGGACCGTAAAGTATTTGATGCAGCAGACGGAAAAGCAGACTATAATAAATGTGTTAAAATTTCTACGGATGCATCTATTAGAGAAATGGTTTTACCTGGTTTAGTAGCGGTCATTTCTCCAGTTATCATCGGTTTCGGTGGTGGTGCGGAGATGTTAGGTGGATTATTAGCAGGTGTAACTGTTTGTGGTGTATTGATGGCTATCTTCCAATCAAATGCAGGTGGTGCTTGGGATAATGCAAAGAAGATGTTTGAAGAAGGCGTAACTATTCAAGGAGGTAAGCACTATAAAGGTTCTGAAGCTCACAAAGCAGCAGTTGTTGGTGATACAGTAGGTGATCCATTTAAGGATACTTCTGGCCCATCATTGAACATCTTATTGAAGTTGATGTCTGTAGTTGCTTTGGTAATTGCACCTTTCTTATAATTGATTATTAGTTGATTGTCTCGAAAGACGGAAAATATAGATTTTCCTTTACCAAATAAAAAATAGTATTCATTCTATTTTATAGTTTGTAGCCTCGAATCTATATTCGGGGACTCATGAGACAGTCAATTCAAGAATAAATATGGGGCATCCTTCGGGATGCTATGATTAAAAGAGCCTCATCGTTGTGATACGATGGGGCTTTTTATTTTAATTTTTAGTATTAAATAAGATCTAAAGTAAATACATCAATTAGGGCAAACGAAAAGTCAAAATTGTAATGTGTAATTCATTGAAAAAACTA
>CAYMSC010000536.1:0-4217 GCA_964392805.1 uncultured Saprospiraceae bacterium | reverse complement strand
AAAATAAGCTCGTCCAGATGACCAACTTATTATTTCGTCGTTACTAAGCAAAATTTAATTTTCAATTTTAAACCACCTTCGACAAGAGTTGAGGTTGAGATTGAAATTGAAATTTGAAAAATATCGACATTTCAAAACATCGATTCCGATTTGTATCGGAATTGGTTTTAAAGCGCTGTTAAGAATCTAAAACTTTTTCCTTTAAAAATATAAAATTTGTAAAAAACTGAATGGATAAAAAAATTCAAAAAAAGCAGCCTGACCAACAAACTCCTGACTGGTTAATCAACTCCCTAAAAGGAATATTGTTTTTTTTGTTATTTTGGAATATTAATAAACAGTTTCCAGAAGGCGCTTTTGCCGTCTCCGATAAATCAGGCCAATATCATGGAGTTTATAATAAAACAACCATAGAAGAAGTCTCTTTCAATCAATTATTAAGTACTACTCGACCAAAGATTGACCATTTTATGAAATGGGGAAACAGAAAAATTTCCTATACCGACCCCGAAATAAATGTTCCAGAAGAGATTCCTTATCAAATTTTCTCACAAAAAGAATTTTCTAAAATTTGGACAGATTCTTTCACCTTACAATATAAAGGACATTTACTAACACCCAATAAGGTAAATGCTATTTTTATAGATGCAGATAATATCGTAGCCACTTGCGAGGATGAAGGGAATTTCACGAGTTGTTTTTACTCAAATTTAAGACATCATAGAAACGATTTTGCCTTATGGCTTGCGATAGAAACAGAAGAAGAAAAGACCTTTTTTAGTCGAATTAAAGTTACGAAAAAATCAAATCTAAGCTTTAATATTAAAGAATCAACCCAGCAGTTTTGGGAAAAATTAATCCGTCGAGACCGGCATAAATCAATTGATAATTTAACGGTCGTCAAACCAGTTTTTCGAGAACACGATTATTTGTTTAAGTGGGAAAAATGGGAACGATATGCTAATGGTCCTCAAGGAGGAAGTCGAATAAAAATCGGAATAGAAACTTTTAAGGAATGGATTAACAACCAACCCGAATTGTATAAAGATGGAGAATTTATTCCATTTAGTATTTCGATTAATCATTGGAATCAAAAAGGTTGGAACCGTTGTCATCTTTCTAGGAAAACCAAAAAACCTCCTTTAATCAATTATAATGATTGCTTTAGAGATTTAGTTAATAAGGTAGAAGTAGGCCATACTTTATCTATGTTTTTATTTATCGAAGGTGATTTTTTAAAAACGCTTTCCCCAAATTCTCTAAGCGGTTTACCTGGCTTTATGGTTAATGATGAATACGTCCGATTTAGTGTGCCACTTGAAATAGTTGAAACTGATTTTAATAAATTTAATGCACCCTTAAAATTAACGACCTCTACTTTCAGTTTTCAATTAAATTCTAGCTTAGGAGAAAATGCTACCGTAAAATTAGATACTAAAAATCCTAAAAATAGTGCATTACTCCAACATTATTCTAAAAGTGAAAGTGCTAAAATTATCCATGTTGACGACTTTAAGACTATTAGGCGAGTGATTACTTCAGATGATGTTTTTATTCATCCAGCAGCTATTAAAAAAACCTATATTTTACCTAATAAGGTATATAAAACCAATACTTTTCCTGAATTTTACGATTTTAATATTCAACCGCCGTTGATTAAATTAAGGGGCCTAAGTACGGTATTGGATAAAACCACTTATGATTTAAAGACCTTTAAAAAATCAAAAAAAGGGTTTGAATTTTTTATTGGTGATGAAAAAGTAAAATTGCTACAAGTCCACTTTACAGTTGTGCCAAAGGAAGGGAAAGCTATTCAATATGTTACTAATAATTTTACCCATAGCGATATTCAAAGAAGACTTAGAAAAATCAAACCAGAAACTAGTTTATATTTTGATAAAATTCTTTTTGAAAAAGCAGATGGCGAACAATTGCTTTTTCCACTTACCACTGCCATACATTTGAAATAAATTTTATTTTCTGCTTTTATTTTAATTTACTATGTTTGTTCTTCTATCAAACCAGTAAATTAAAACTATGCGATATTTTCCCTTATGCTTATCATTTTTCTTCCTTTTTGCTTGTACTGCTGAAAAAGTAGTAAGCGACCCCTATGCCCATATTAAAGACCAAAAAGTAGTAGCTACTTTAAAAAAATCCTTTAAAACTTTGGGTGGGCTTGAAAATTGGCACAACAAAAAAGAATTACATTACAAAAAACATACGGTATCTTTATTGGAATCTGGTGAAATAGAATTTGATATTCGACAAACACATGATTATTTTTATGGAGAGACTACCAATATTAATATCACTTCTAAGGATAGTGAAAATCGCCCTACTAAAATAACTTCTATTGATGGAAATGCGATGAAATATGTTGATGGTGTAGCGGATAAATCAGCAGATACCAATGCTTTAAATAATAGCGTCTTGACTTCTTTATTTGTAATCGGCGTACCTTTTAAGCTATTGGACAAGGGCATTGATTTAAGCCATGAAGGGATGGATAACTTGGAAGATGGGCAAAAAGTAGAAGTTATTAAAGCAGTATATGATGCGGACAAAAATACGCATCATACAAAATCAGACATTTGGTGGTATTATTTTGATGCCAAAGATGGCCGAATGGTTGGTTATTTTATAAAGCATGACGACCATTATAGTTATGTAAAAAATTTAGACTATACCAAAGTTGGTTCTTTTATTCTACCAACAAAACGGGGCAGTTATCGAATAGATGAAGATAGGAATATTCAATATACCAAAGCGAAATATGAATATACGGATTGGGAGGTTAAAGAGTAAAGAAGCGTGCCTTAAAAATTGAAATATGGATTTGTAAAAAAACCATTATCTTTAGCCACTTTTTAATTCAAAACGAAAAAAATTTATGTCAGCACAAAGAGAATTTGATATTATTGTATGGGGTGCTTCTGGTTTTACTGGTCGATTAGTAGCAGAATATTTATTCAATAAATACGGGGTTAATAAGTCGCTCAAATGGGCAATGGGTGGTAGAAATGTTTCAAAATTAGAAAAAGTTAGAGCCGAAATGGCAGATGAGACAGTTCCTTTGGTCGTCGCTGATAGTCAAGATATGGCGACCTTGGAGGCAATGTGTAAAAAAGCTAGGGTTATATGTACTACTGTTGGTCCCTATGCTAAATATGGCAATAAATTAGTTGAGGCTTGTATCCATCATAAAACTCATTATTGTGATTTGGCAGGGGAAGTACAGTGGATGCGTAGAATGATTGACCAACATCAAGTGGCCGCAGTCGCTGCTGGTGCAAAAATTGTACATACTTGTGGATTTGATTCTATTCCTTCAGATATGGGTGTATACTTTATGCAGCGAGAAATTATAAAACAAACAGGAAAGCCTGCTAAAGTTATCAATATGCGGGTTAAAGCGATGAAAGGTGGCATGAGTGGTGGAACATACGCTAGTATGTCTGTGATGAAAGAAGAAATGGAAAAAGATAAAAATATCTATAAGATATTGACCAATCCTTATAGTTTAAATCCTGAAGGAGAAAGAAGTGGACCTGACAAAAAAGATTTAGCAAAAGTTGTTTACGATGATGCCTCAAAAAGTTGGGTTTGTCCATTTGTCATGGCTGGAATTAATACTAAAGTAGTTAGACGAAGTAATGCTTTAGCCAATTATCCTTATGGCAAAGATTTTCTCTACGACGAAGCTATGATGACAGGAGATGGTTTTGGTGGTCGGGTCAAAGGATTGACAACGGCTGCAGCACTGGGTGTGGTAATGATGGCAAAACCAGGCTCTTTATTAAAAAAAGGAGTTGATGCCATGTTGCCTGAACCTGGAGAAGGGCCCAATAAAAAAGAAAGGGAAAATGGTTTTTATAACTTATTATTTATCGCTACTTTAGAAGATGGAACAATGGTCAGGGGGAAAGTGACTGGAGATAGAGACCCAGGATATGGCTCTACTTCTAAAATGCTCGCCGAAAGTGCCATTTGTTTAGCTAAAGATGATTTGCCTGATGTGGCTGGAATGTTGACCCCTGCGGTAGCTATGGGTGATGCTTTACTAAATCGATTAATAGATAATGCTGGACTGACTTTTACTTATAAAGGGTAATGGCCGTACAAATCGACCATCAACTCCAGCTTTAGCGCCTTTAATGACTCTAAGTAACGACGAAATAATAAGTTGGTCATCTGGACGAGCTTATTTTGGTTCT
>CAYMSC010000535.1:0-4220 GCA_964392805.1 uncultured Saprospiraceae bacterium | reverse complement strand
GTTCGCCAATTTTGCTACCATCTCAGGATATGGTCTTGGGACTTTACTACATTACGAAGGAAAGAACAGAGGGTAAGATTAAAGGTGCAGGTGGAACTTTCTATTCGCCAGAAGAGGTAATGATTGCCTATAATGAGGGTAAATTAGACCTGCACGCAGCGGTAACCGTAAGAGTGGATAACTTTGAAGACGAGGAAGGAAATTTAGTCAATAAGCGAATTGAAACGACTTGTGGTCGAGTTTTATTTAACTCAGTAGTACCAAAAGGAAAGATTCCTTTCATTAATGAATTATTGACAAAGCGTGCTTTGAAAAAAGTAATCGCAGGGATTATCCGACGAGCGGATTTTGGAGAAACAGCACTTTTCTTAGATGCGATTAAGGAATTAGGTTTCCTTTGGGCATTCAAAGGAGGATTGTCGTTTAACTTAGGAGATTTGATTACGCCTTCTAATAAATCCAAGGTATTAGCTGAATCAGAAGCAGATGTGGAAGAAGTTTGGAATAACTACGAGATGGGTTTAATTACCAATAACGAGCGTTACAATAAAATTATTGATATTTGGACAACAGGTGATAATGAAATCACGACCAAATTAATGGATGAATTGGCAGCACATAAAGATGGATTTAACTCGGTTTATATGATGTTGCACTCTGGCGCACGGGGTTCTAAGCAGCAGATTAAACAGTTATGTGGATTAAGAGGCTTGATGGCTAAGCCGAGAAAATCTGGTGATACAGGTGGAGCGATTATCGAAAACCCTATCTTATCCAACTTCGTAGATGGATTATCGGTATTGGAATACTTTATCTCTACTCACGGTGCGAGAAAAGGTTTGGCAGATACAGCATTGAAAACAGCGGATGCGGGTTACTTAACCAGAAGATTGGTGGATGTTGCACAAGATGTAGTTGTCAAAGAAGAGGATTGTGAAACGTTGAGAGGTATTGATACTTTTGCCTTGAAAGAGAATGAAAAAATCATTCAATCATTAGCGGATAGAATCGAAGGCCGATATACTTTACATGAAATTAAGCATCCTGTATCAGACGAAGAAATTCTTGGCTCAGGAGACTATATTACTAGAGATAAGGCTAGATATATTGATGATGAAGGGATTGAAATGGTAACTATCCGTTCGGTATTGACTTGTAGTGTGAAGCGTGGTGTATGTAGAAAATGCTACGGTAAGAACTTAGCAACAGGTCGAATTGCAGAAATGGGAGATGCAGTAGGGATTATCGCTGCTCAATCTATTGGAGAGCCCGGTACACAGTTGACCTTACGTACTTTCCACGTAGGGGGTACGGCATCTGTATCTAAGACAGAATCTAGTTTATTATCTAAGTTTGACGGTAAAGTTGAATTTGATAGTATGCGGACTACCCAGCATATTGATGATAATGGAAAGGCGTCAACGGTTGTATTAGCAAGAACAGGGGAGATTAGAATTGTTGACCCAAAAACTAAGCGTCAATATTCTTCTCACTATATTACCTATGGTTCTACGCTTTCTGTGGAAGATGGTCAAACGATTAAGAAAGGAGATAAGATTTGTGAATGGGATCCATTTAACAACGTAATTATTTCTGAATTCTCAGGTATCGTAAAGTATGACTCTATTATTGAAGGGAAAACTTTCCGTTCTGAGAGTGATGCACAAACGGGGCACTCAGAAAAAGTAATCATAGAATCTAAGAATAAGCGAGTTATTCCAACGATTAAGATTATCTCTGCTGCTGGGGAAGAATTAAGAAATTATAACTTACCAGTGGGCGCATACATTTCTATAGAAGATGGTGCAGCCGTAAAAGCAGGTGCTAGAATCGTAAAGATTCCTAGAAAATTAGGTAAGATTCAGGATATTACGGGTGGTTTGCCACGGGTAACAGAATTATTCGAGGCTAGAAATCCATCTAATCCAGCGGTAACTTCTGAAATTGATGGAGTTGTTGCCTTTGGTAAAATCAAGCGGGGTAACAGAGAAATCATCGTTACTTCAAAGGATGAGCAAAGAAGAAAATACTTAGTAGGATTGTCTAAGCATATCTTAGTTCAAGAAGGAGACTTCGTAAGAGCAGGTACGCAATTATCGGATGGTTCTACTGCACCAAGAGATATTTTACAGATTAAAGGACCTTTCGCTGTACAGTATTACTTAGTGAATGGTGTTCAAGAAGTATATCGTTCTCAAGGTATCACCATTAACGATAAGCACATCGAGGTTATCGTTAGACAGATGATGCGTAGAGTACAAATTGAGGATCCAGGAGATACGACTTTCTTAGAAGGAGAAGCAGTAGAGAAGTATGACTTCTTAGAGCAGAACGATTGGATTTTTGACAAAAAATACATCACGAATTCTGGCGATTCTTCTAAATTGCGTCCAGGTCAATTAGTGACTTTACGTCAAATTAGAGAGGAAAACTCTTACTTGAAGCGGAATGACCGTTCTATCTGTAAATTCAGAGATGCGGTGCCTGCGACTTCTAGCCCATTATTACAAGGTATCACTAAGTCATCGCTAGGGGTGGCAAGTTGGATTTCTGCGGCATCGTTCCAAGAAACAACAAAGGTACTAAGTACGGCTGCTATCGGTGCGAAGCGAGACTTCTTAGAAGGCTTGAAAGAAAACGTTATCGTTGGGAAGAAAATACCTGCTGGAACAGGTATGAAACATTACAAAGAACTGTGGGTGACCACGAAGCAACAACACGAAGCGCAACAAGCTCGTGCCGCACAGTTTGAAGATATTGAGGAGTATCAGTAGTAGACGATTCACTTCATTACCTGCCCCGATTTTTTATCAGGGGTGTACGGTTGGGTTTGTGACTAACTGATATTTTTTAGAAAAGCTAAGGCATCTCCTTTTGGGGATGCCTTTTTTGTTGGAGTTTACCCCCTATAAATCCGCAACAAATTCCTGCACAACCGTTTCTCGTTCCTGAAACAATAACAACATTTTATCCAATTCAACCTGCCATTGCATCATAGAATTGGGATGATTATACTGCGTAATTTGCAAAGGCATAACTGCTTCAATTTGTTGGGTATTATGGCTTACGATTGTTTTAAATTTATCAAAAGAAAATGCCTCTGTTTCTAAAAGAAATTGATACCGATGCCAAAATGCTTCTTGAAAAGCTTCCTCAGAATAAAGCAAAAAGAATAAGTCGGTAATTATGTTTTTTTGTTGTTTATTATCAATAATAGCTAGGGGAGATTTATGTATGCTTAACCAAGCCACTTTGTCCAAATCAAAAAGCACAAATCTAAACGGCTCCTCATCGACCGCATAAAATCGAGCATTATTATGTGGCCAATCGGTATTCCCTAAATAAGACTCAAATATCATATAGTCAATAAAACTATTTATCGCTAATTCAGATTTTATATAAGCTATATCTTGTTGTTCAATAGCGTCGACAAATCGGTCAATTCGGTCAAAATTCCCATCTTTTTTAATGAATTCTAGGGTAGTGATTTTTGCTAAGGTAATGGCACTTTTTTTCACTCCATGGAGTCCTGCCATGCCATTGGTATTGGCTTCTGTTCTTAAATTCATCAAGCCATAAAATTCCTCATTGACGTACACAAGGGCAGGTGTTCCGTAGGTTAAATCTATATCCAAATTAGCATTAATAGCCAATTGAGTCATGCTTAAATCTTTTAGCATCGTATTTCTAAAATCACTACCAGAATTCCTTAATCGAATGGCTTTGATTTCGTCGATATTATGATGTGGAAGTAGTTGCTTTGGACGGATTAAAGAGCGGTCGGTATTATCATATTTTTTCTCAAATTTTATCCCTAAAGATTTGAGTGGAAACCTTGTAGAAAAACCTCCTTTTATACTCAATTCGACAGCTTCATTAGCAATAACTAATTGCTTATCTCTATACAAGTTAAACATTCCTTCTATTTCCAAATCGACGTCTGGTTGTGCTAATAATTGGTCAAAATCTGCTGCATCCGCTACGACGTTAATAATAGGTAAATCAGTCTCGATGGTAGAGAAGGAAGTAGCAGTCGGTGCCAAGTCTAAGTCCTCACTAAAATTAGAACAACTTATAAAGGATGATAAAAAGACTAAATAAATTAACTTTTTCATGGTTTTTTCTTTTTCTTGTAACTATTTAGAACCGAGAGCAGAGATTTATTTTTCGGAAATTTGACTATTTTTGAATCTATTAAATTAATATTTGCCGTTACTAAG
>CAYMSC010000534.1:0-4240 GCA_964392805.1 uncultured Saprospiraceae bacterium | reverse complement strand
TGAAATACCGCCTGCAAGAATTAAATTAATTCTAAAAATGTTGAGCCATTTAAATGGACAGACACTGAATGCAACTCAATTAGCAGGTTCAATGGGGGTGAGTCAGCCTACGGTAAAAAGGTATTTAGATTTATTAGAAGGCGGCTTTATTATTACTCGATTACAACC
Source organism: uncultured Saprospiraceae bacterium (assembly GCA_964392805.1). Lineage (GTDB taxonomy): Bacteria > Bacteroidota > Bacteroidia > Chitinophagales > Saprospiraceae > JAFMDF01. Next base: position 4,072 of record CAYMSC010000534.1, on the reverse strand, counting down.
ATATTTTAGTAATGTGGGCAAACGCTTAGTTAAATCTCCAAAGGTCTATTTCCGAGATTCTGGATTTTTTCATCAATTAGCTAATATTTATGATGCAGAAAGTCTTTATGGGCATCCTTTGATTGGTGCATCTTGGGAAGCCTATGTTATTGAACAAATCAAAAGAGCCGTTGATTCAAGCTGGGAATTTTATTTTTATAGAACCCATCAAGGGGCAGAAATTGATTTACTTTTAGTCACGCCAAAAGGTAAAATGATGGGCATTGAAATAAAATATAGCAATGCTCCTTCTGTTTCTAGAGGTTTTTATAATTGTATCGAAGATTTGAACATAGACAAAGCATTCATTATTACGCCAGAAAGTGATACATACTCAAAGAATAAAAATATTTTGGTCTGTAGTTTACTGCATTTTTTACGGCATGAATTAGACCAATTGATTTAATAAAATTTTATGATTAAAAACATACTCCAACAACTAAACACCCGAAAACCAAAATACCTAGAAGATTTTGGTTGTGTCATTACTAATGTAGACGTCGAAAAAGGTAGTTGCGAAATGACATTTGATGTACCCAAACACTTTTGCCATAGTGGAGATATTATTCAAGGTGGTTTTGTGACAACGATGCTCGATTCCGTGATTACTTTTGCGGTTTTTGGGTCAAATCCTAATGTGGTTAAGCTGGCTACGCTAGAATTGAAAGTCACTTATCTCAAAGCAAGTCGAGCAGGAAAATTTAAGGCAATTGGTGGTATTGAAAGTATGAGTAGGAGTATTGCTTTTTTGACAGGAGAGCTATTGGATGATAAAGGGCAAAAAACAGCTAAGATTAGTGCGACGGCTAAAATTAAATTGAAGGAGTCTGACAAGTAAATTAAGTTCTGTCAAGAGAAGTATCTATATTTAAAAAAAATTACTATTTATCCACTTTTATTTCATTCCTAACGAAATAAACCAAAATAATAAATCATGCGAACTTCATTTAGAACGGTTGAAAAAGGCCTAGATTTTGATTCTTTCCCAATGAAATTATGGGCTAAAGCCAAAAAATATGGGATTTGGGACCCAGCTGCCATAGATTTTACCCAAGACAAAAAAGATTGGGACCAATTAAGCCATGCAGAAAAAATATTTATCGCTCGAGTGGTCGTACAATTTCAGGCAGGGGAAGAAGCGGTCACCTTAGATTTGTTGCCTTTGATTATGGCAGTTGCCAAAGAAGGTAGAATAGAAGAAGAAATGTTTCTAACTTCTTTTCTTTGGGAAGAAGCCAAACATGTAGAAGGATTTAGTCGATTTATTAAGGAAGTTATTGGCGAAGAAATGTTTGCGGAGGCAAGAAAAGATGCTTTAGTGCCTGCTTATCAAACGCTGTTTTACGAAGAATTACCTAACGCTTTAAATGCCTTGACAACCGATGCCTCTCCAGAAAACATGGCAAGAGCTTCGGTGACTTATAATATGATTATTGAAGGGGTCTTAGCAGAAACGGGATACTTGTCTTTTAATCAAGCTTTAGAAGTCAATAATATAATGCCCGGTATGGTAAAATTTACCGCTAAGTTAAAACAAGATGAATCTCGACATATTGCTTATGGTATCTTTTTATTGTCTAGATTAATTTCAGAAAACGGCCCTTCTGTTTGGGCGGCAGTAGAAGACCAGATGCAAAAAATGATGGTGCTTGCAGCAGCACAAGTTCAACAAGGAAATGATTTATATGATAGTTTACCTTTTGGTTTGGAAAAAGATGCTTTTACAGCTTACGCACAAGACCAATTTATGAAACGATTTGCTAGAATTCAGCGGGCTAGAAATCAGACGCTGGCAGAAATTCATGCAGAAGCTGTTGCTGATTAAAAGTTTAAAAAGAAAACTTATAAATGGACAAATTGACATATATTTTTGCGTCGTTTTTTATAAATATAGAAAAAGACTAATTTTGTAATCTATAACCGAAAAGAAAGAGAAATCTATTAAAAAAGCCCATTTTTCTTAAACTTTTCACCTTATCGTAACCTTTTTAGAGGGTAATTAGTAATAAATTTTATATTCTTTATATGAAGTTATCTATTTTAAATAAAAAAAATAAAAACTGTTGTTGTTGCTTTCTCTTTTAGTAGAAAGGTAATGCTCAATGGTTTATAATAAAATATAAATCAAGCATAGCCTTTCCTAATGTGGAGAGGCTTTTTTTGTAAGCATGTAAAGCGGATTGTTTATCCGCATAAAAATAAGAGTGGATTAATACCTCTCTTTACTTAAAAAATAATCAATGAGTACAATCACTCAAACAGCAGAAGAAGTAACTATCAAATTTGCAGGTGATTCTGGTGACGGGATGCAATTGACTGGTACTTTGTTCACTAACGATACGGCTTTGACGGGAAGTGATTTGGCGACCTTTCCAGATTTCCCTGCGGAGATTCGTGCGCCTCAAGGAACACTAGCAGGTGTTTCTGGTTTCCAATTACATTTTGGTAGTAAAAAGATTTTTACACCAGGTGATGAATTTGATGTATTAGTGGCGATGAACGCAGCGGCTTTAAAAGCCAATTTAGGGCGCATCAAGCGAGCAGGGACCATCATTGCTAGCACAGATGGTTTTGATAAGAAGAATTTACGATTGGCAAAATATGAAGATGGAGCTACGCCGATTGAAGCTGCTAAAGACCAAGGTTTCACAGTATATGAAATGCCAATTACCAAATTGACGAGAACCTGTTTGAAGGAATCGCCTTTGGGCATGAAAGAAAAAGACCGATGTAAGAATATGTTTGTCCTTGGCTTTTTATACTGGCGTTATAACCGAGAATTACAATCAACGGTTGACTATTTAAATAGAAAATTTAAGAATAAGCCAGACGTTTTGGAAGCCAATATGAAAACCCTAAAAGCTGGGTATCACTACGGCGAAACAACGGAGACTTTTACGACTACTTATAATGTAGAGCCTGCCCCAATGGAAAAAGGTACTTATCGTAGTATCATGGGCAATCAGGCTTTGGTGATGGGCTTAGTGACGGCTTCTAAGAAATCAAAGTTGCCATTATTTTACGGCTCTTATCCAATTACCCCTGCTTCTGATATCTTGCACGGTTTGGCTAGTTATAAAAACTTTGGGATTAAAACCTTTCAAGCAGAAGATGAAATTGCGGCTGTTTGTGCCACAGTTGGTGCAGCTTATGGAGGTAATTTAGCGATTACAGGTACTTCTGGTCCTGGGGTTGCTTTAAAAGGAGAGGGGATTGGTTTAGGTTTGATGTTAGAATTGCCGATGGTGATTGTGAACGTACAGAGAGGTGGTCCATCAACAGGTTTACCTACTAAAACGGAACAATCGGATTTATTACAAGCTTTCTACGGTAGAAATGGAGATAGTCCATTACCTGTCATAGCGACTAAGTCTCCTTCTGATTGTTTTGACGCCGCGATTGAAGCTTGTCGAATGACCTTGCAGCACATGACTCCAGTTATTTTACTAAGCGACGGTTATATCGCAAATGGGGCAGAACCTTGGAAATTTCCAAAAGCAGCAGATATTCCTGAAATAGAAGTAAACTTCGAACCACCTTCGGATAACGAAGAAGAACCATTTTTACCTTATAAAAGAGATGAACGACATGTCAGAGGATGGGCGATTCCAGGAACAAAAGGTTTAGCGCATAGAGTAGGGGGGTTGGAGAAAGAAGCCAATACAGGGAACGTTTCTTATGACCCTGCGAACCACGAATACATGACCAAAATTCGTCAAGCAAAGGTGGATGAAATTGCGAATCATATTCCTGAACAAGAAATTGATAACGGACCAGTAAGAGGAAATGTTTTAGTTTTAGGTTGGGGCTCTACTTATGGCGTAATTCAATCGGTAGTGGATGATTTATTAATGGAAGGACATAGTGTAGCACATGCTCATTTGCGCTACTTAAATCCATTTCCAAAAAATTTAGGTCAATTACTACGTAGCTTTGATAAAGTCATTTTGCCAGAAATTAATAATGGACAATTGGCTAGAATCATCAGAGACAAATATCAAATTCCGCTTTTACAATATAATAAAATTCAAGG
>CAYMSC010000533.1:0-4240 GCA_964392805.1 uncultured Saprospiraceae bacterium | reverse complement strand
TTTAAATTTGGAATAGATTGAGTAAAAAGGGAAAAAGGAATAAATAATAGGAAGAAGAAGAAAAAATCTTTCATAAGGTTAGTTTTTATCTAAGTTTTTATTTAATACTAATCACTATACTAATGCAATAAATTAAAAAATGGTTGTTTAAGTGTAGATGCTAAAAATGTTAAAAAGAAACAAAATTTATCAAAAATAATAAAAATAATACCTCATAAAAATAATAAATTCAACCTACTAATTTCACCAAAATCCATGTTATCGTAACTTTTATCCATAATTTTTGCAACTTGATATAAATAATAGGGTCATTTTCAATAGCTATTTATATTATTGCATAACCGTGATAAACCTTCAACTGGGAAAAATCATTTCCATTTAAGGCTTCAAAGAAATCGCCGAAAAAAATGTTATTACTAATGCTACGAAAATCAACCCTTTTAATGCTCTTGGCGTTAAGCCTATCTTTTACTTCCTTCGCACAAGAAGCTTGGACTTTGCAGAAATGTATTGAGCATGCTAGACAAAACAATCTAACTTTACGACAGTCTCAAATTGCTGTTTCCCAAGCAGAGTTAACAGAGCTAGGAAGTAGAAAAGCAAGACTCCCAAATATTTCAGGAGGTGGGAATTTTGGATACCAATTTGGTCTAAATATCGACCCAACGACCAACGACTTTGTCAATACTAGAATAGGGTTTAATAATCTTCAACTAAACGCAGGTGTCGTTATTTATAATGGCGGCCGAATTAAAAATACCATTAAGCAAAGTCAATACGATTTAGAAGCTGCAAAAGAAGATGCCAACACCCAATTTCAAAATATTTCGCTCCAAATGGCTTCTGCTTATCTGAGTATTCTATTGGCAAAAGAGCAAGTCACGATTGCCCAAAAAGCAATTGAGCAGACGCAGGAGCAATTGACACAAATTGACAAACGCATTAATGCAGGGACGGTTCCAAAAGCAGATAGATTGGATATAGTTGCGCAAATTGCTAGAAATGAGCGAGTGTTAGTTCAAGCACAAAATGATGTTGAAATCAATTATTTGACCTTAAAAAACATCTTAGAATTAGAACCTGATTATAATTTAGAAATTATTATTCCAGATGAATTACTGAAAATAGAAGAAACGGGAGAAGTTTATACACTAGGGACTGTTTATCAACAGGCATTAGGCACACAATCCTCCATTAAAGCGAGTGAAGCTAAAATGAAAAGTGCCGAATTGAATATTCCCTTAGCCAAAGCAGGGTCATTACCAACTCTTTCTGCCTTTGGAGGATTAGATACTCGTTGGTCAAGTGCCTCTAGAAATGTGATTGGTTTTCAAAGTCCTGAATTTGGAGACCCCACTCCAGTCTTGATTGACAATGAGTTAAGCAACGTATCTTTTCCGTCGGCAGAACCTATTCTCGAAGACAATCCTTATTTTGAGCAATTAGACCAAAATTTTGGTCAAAGTATAGGTCTAAGTTTAAATGTTCCGATTTATGATAATCATAGAAATAAGATTAATGTAGAACGAGCAAAGTTGGGCATTCTTAATGCAGAATTAGACAATAGACAAGCCAAACAACAGTTGAAAGCAGATGTTCAAAATGCTATTGCAGGAGCTCGAGCTGCTCGTCTTGAATTATCTGCCTCAGAAACCTCTTTAGAAGCGGCAAAAGCTGCCTATGAAAATGCAGAAAAAAGATATAATCTTGGTGCCATTAATACATTAGAATTAACGACTGCCAAAACAAGTTTAGACACTGCGGAGTTAAATGTAGCTAGTGCTAAATATGATTATGTATTCCGATTAAAAATTATAGATTTCTACTTAGGTAAAGAATTAAAATTAAATTAACAACTATTTCGTTTTTTAACCCTCCAAGGGATTAAAACCCTTGGAGGGTTATCCTTAAAAATAAGCAACCCGTAATGACAAAGCAGAAGAAAAAAAAGAAGAGTAATAAACTGATTATTGGCTTGGTTGCCTTAATTGCCGTTTTGTTAGCTGCTGCCGTTTGGAAAGGCAAGCAGAAGCCCAAAGGCATTGAAGTAACAACTGAAGAAGTAGCAGCTCGAACAATTAAAGAGACTGTTGCTGCTAGTGGAAAAATATTCCCAGAAGTAGAAGTTAAGATTAGTCCAGATGTAGCTGGAGAAATTGTAGAACTCTACGTTGAAGAAGGGGATTCTGTAAAACAGGGACAGCTATTAGCTAAGATAGACCCCGATGCGATTCGTTCGCAAGTAGATAGAGGCGCAGCAGCAGTTAATAATTCTAAAGCAATGTTAGCGGGTTCGCAAGCGGATATTGAGCGTGGTAAAGCAGGATTGGTACAAGCAAAAGCGCAATTAGAAGCCACCGAAGTGCAATTGAGTAATCAACAATCCGTGCATGAAAGAAATATTAACCTATCAAAAGAAGGGGTTATCTCTGAATTAGACTTTGAAAACTCTTTGGCTAGTTTAGAGCAATTAAAAGCAAACGTTCGTTCCTTGAAAGCCAGTTTAGAATCGGCTAAAGCTAATTTAAAAGCTTCTGAGCAATCAGCAAAAGCAGCAGGGTTTTCCGTAAAAAGTAATGAAGCGACTTTAAAAGAGTTACGGACTAATTTAAAGCGTACTTCTTTATTTGCACCGATGAATGGCGTTATTTCTATGCTTTCTGTGGAAAAAGGAGAAAGAGTTGTTGGTAGCAATATGATGGCGGGTACAGAAATGATGCGGGTGGCAAATATGGCAGCTATGGAAGTACAAGTAGATGTTAGTGAAAATGATATTCCAAAAGTTGCTTTAGGCAATACCGTAGATGTAGAAGTGGATGCTTATCTCGATAAAAAATTTACTGGGGTGGTAACAGAAATTGCCAATTCTGCTACTTCGGCAGGAGGTGCGGTAGTTGCTTTAAACTCCGACCAAGTAACTAATTTTGTGGTAAAAATTAGACTAGATCCAAGTTCTTACTCCAATTTAATTTCTGCCAATAATAAGTTTCCATTCCGACCGGGAATGTCTGCTTCTGTCGAAATTAATACCACTACAGCCGATGATATAATCAGTGTACCTATTCAATCTGTTACCACCAGAGAAGAAGAAGGCGAAGATGGGGAGGAAGCAATTATCAAAGAAGTCGTATTTGCTTTGGTAGATGGAGCGGATACGGTTAAAATGGTTGAAGTAAAAACTGGGATTCAAGATGATAGTTATATCACCGTCACTTCTGGTTTAGAAGGTGGCGAAGAAATTGTAATCGGTCCTTATTCTGCTATTTCTAAAAAATTAGAAAGCGGAAAAACAATTAATAAAAAAGACAAAAAAGATAAAAAGGAATTGGCGACGGCGGAGTAAACTGGTCATTGGACAGTAAGTCATTGAGTCAATAGTCATTCGGGGAGTGTTTCCCAAAGCTATTTCTAAAACCATTCCTTTTTAAAAGCATCTTTTTCTGATTATACTTATTTTCGCAAAATATTTGGGGAATAAGTCAGAGGAAGATGCTTTTTTAATTGGATTCTGCTCGAACTCCTTATTCTTTAAATTGTTTATAGAAGAATAGAGTACGTGAAAAACTAAACCGTCTCTATTCTCTCAATTTCGCTTGAAAGCGAAATGGTCTCTATTCTCTATTCTAAAAATCACAAATTCAATCATCAATTAAGATAAAATGGCTTTAACAGAATCTAATATGTTACCCTTAGGCACACAAGCGCCTAATTTTACCTTACCAGATACGATTTCTGGAAAAAATTTAAGTTTCCAAGATGTCAAATCAAAAGTCGCTACGGTAGTGATGTTCATTTGTAATCATTGTCCATATGTTATTCACATCAACGAAGGAGTGGTAGCCTTAGTAGAAGAATATAAAGAACTAGGGGTCAACTTTGTAGCAATTAGCTCCAATGATGTCGTCAATTATCCGCAAGATGCACCCGATAAAATGACCATCCACGCTAAAGAAGCCAACTATAACTTCCCTTATCTATACGATGAAACACAGGATATAGCCAAAGCTTATGATGCCGCTTGCACCCCTGATTTTTACGTTTTTAATGGGGAAGAAAGATTGGTTTATAGAGGGCAACTAGATGGTTCTCGACCGGGTTCGGATAAGCGGGTAACGGGGGAAGATTTGCGGAATGCTTTGGATGCGGTATTGGTTAGTCGTCCTGTGGCGGAATTGCAGCGTCCTAGTGCAGGATGTGGAATTAAGTGGAAACGGTGATTCAGTTGGCAGTGATTCAGTTG
>CAYMSC010000532.1:0-4241 GCA_964392805.1 uncultured Saprospiraceae bacterium | reverse complement strand
GCGCTTTGGATGGTGGTTATGGATAAAAAGAAAGATATTTCTATTCTAAAATCTATGGGTGCTACGGACAAATTAGTCCGCAATATCTTTTTGAATGAAGGAATATTATTATCGCTTGTTGGTATGGGGGCAGGATTTGCCTTGGCATTATTTCTCTATTTTTTGCAAAAACAATTTGGCATTATTCCCAGTCCGGGATTTATTGTGGATGCCTACCCAATTGAAATGAAATTTTCAGATTTTATTGTGGTGGCTATCACCGTTTTCATTGTTGGTTTGATTGCTTCGATTGGACCTTCTTTAAAGGCGGCAAGTATTCCAGCGATAGTTCGGGAGGAGTAATCAATCCAAAAACAACCATCGGAAACCAAACCGTGCTTGAAAATCAGGAATGGCATAAGAATAAGTATTAAAATGAAAATCCGCTTGCCGATTCAGGTTCCATAAATTCTCTGCTACTAAAAAGAATCTAAATTGCTGGATTCTGAAATTGAAAAACAAATCTATTACCGGATATAATGCTATCTCTGTTTCTTGTTGAAAAAATTGGGCAGTCAAGGGCTGGAAATTATCTGGACGGTATGGGCTATTTAATCTAACTTCGCCACCCAATTCTGTTTCCATCACCTTAAATAATTTTACGTCTAAATATAATCGGTGAATAGAATAGATTTCAGGAAATCGAAGTATATCATTATCAAAATTCGTTTGAAAATAAACCGTGTTTTGTAAATGAAAACGCCAAACATCAATTTGATTTTTGGCAATCAATTGAAAGATATTGAGTTGTCCATCAAATTGTGTTGGTCTAGCCAAGGTGTCATTATAAATAAAATTATCAATAAAATGGTAATGGGCGGCTAGGTCTATTTTTAACTTTGGTAAAGCATATTTGGCAGATAAGGTCGTTTCATTGATTTGGTTGAAGGCATTGTCCCAGATAGTCGTTTGAGTAGAAATAAATCTTTGTTGAATCAAACTGGGTCTATAAAATTGATTTGTTATAGACAAATCAATCCTGCCTAATTTTTTAGTATCCCAAAAAAAGTCTCCTTTTAAATAATAATCGCCCAAATGGTCTGCTACTCCAAAATGCCCATACGTATTAATTTTTAACCGCTCTGATGGTGTAAATTGTACCTTTCCAAAAAGAAAAACATTATTAATAGTAGAGTCGAAAGGTTCTTGAAAAAGGTCGGTATAGAGATGGGTAATTCCTACTTCGATTAAATCTTTTTGGTCAATATCTTCTCTTATTGCTCTAGCAGAAACATCAGCTACACTTTCTTTCGCTAATTTAAAAGTCCGAATACTAAAGGTATTTTCTATCTGATTGGTCTCAATAAAATTCCGAACTCCACGGTTATCTTGAACAAAATCAGACAAATATGCAGAGGTATCCACATCGGAATATCGATAGGTGTTATTCTTAAGGGATAAATTATGCTTTAGCGTAAACTTCCGTCCCGTTTTAGGTAATGGAGGAACCGTTTCTTCTTTTTGTGTACTTTTTGCGTCGCCAGGTCTTCCTGTAATTCCAATTTGGGGGCTATTTTCATTCTCTTCTAAAGAAGGTAGCTCCTCTATAGATTGAACCTTAATAGAATCTGGAAGGGTGTCTTTCACCATAGTTACTAATACTCGAAGGGAATCTTCTTTAGTAGAATCTAGCAGGGTGTCTTTCACGGCAGTTACTAATGCTCGAAGGGAATCTTCTTTAGTCGGTTCAGAAATTTTAAGTTTTGGCGTCTTCTGTAATAAATAAAATTGCGTGTAATTAATATCTCTTTCAAAATATCGAGACAGCCCTGTTTCCGTCTGCACAGGTCGCCCTTGGGGGATTAAAAATCTATTAAAATTAGAATCATCAAGCACACCTCCTCCATTTTCTCTTTGTTGAATGGTGTTAGTCGTCACACTAAAAAAGCTACGATGCTTTTGGTTTTTAGATTTGTGATCTATGGTGACAGAAAAAGCATTCGTTCTTGCTTCTTGACTCGTATATGTTCCTTGGTTTCGAATATTTCTATAGTAAACGCCTAAGTTAGCCCGCTGACCAATTGGTTTACCTACATTAGCATTTAATGCCGTTCTATCTTGACTGGTTTGAGAAAAATAAATATCAGAATAGACTTTTTCAAGCTTGTAATAGGGAATATCTTTGGGTTTAGTAAGGTATAATTCATAATTATGATACCCAACATCAAATCCTTTATGAAAGCGAGGTTGATAGACTAAGGGTCGATGAGCGGACCCCAAATTTCCTAAATGTACGTATTCATATTCTGCCTGTCTGGTAGGATCATAAAGATGGAAATTTAATAAGGTACTATCCTGAAATTGTTCTTTCTTTTCTGCATCATCCGCATAATAAATATATACGTCTTTACTAAGGGTATCTCTTGAAGCATCTTTTGTAAATTCAGCACCACTTGACCCTCTTGCCCCTCCTCGATTACCGCCAAAAGGACCGGTTCCACCACTTGAATTATTACCGGGAAACTGAGCAAAAATCGGATGCGTAATCAATAAAAAAAATAAGCTGCCAACAAATGATAGAATAGTAAATCTTGGCTTTAACGACTGCCCGCTAAATTGTTTTTTTTCCTTGCTACTATTAGGCGTTACCCTGAAATGCTTAATGCCTCGAATGTTTGAGGTTTTTTGGGTAGTAGGCATTTCAACATAAATGCTATCAATTTGATACTTACCTTTCAACGACTAGTTTTTTTGTTAAATGAAATTGTTCGCTGCGCAAAGATAAAAAGTAAACACCTTCAGACAGGGAATTTGGTAATAAAATAGAAAATTCATTTCTACCTGACAATAAATTTTGGTATTGCCAGCTATCAATGCTTTGTCCATTCACATTCATTAACGAAATAGAAAGGTCATCTAATGTCTGAGAAAGGTTAACGATAAGCGAAGTATAATCTGTCATAGGATTCGGACTGATTTGAACCTCATTAAATACACTAAAATCTTCTGTGGGTGTTGAAAAATTACAGGATTGACTTTGTAAACAGTTAGACGCTCGACCTTGGCTGGCACAATTATCTCCCATGCCTTCAAACACAAACAAGCCAGATTGCATATCTGATACCAAAATATTACCAGAAGGCAAAAATGGATAAACGCCCCATGCGCCTTCATATCGGGTTCTATTTGCTCCAGGATAAGTATCATAATAGCGAACCAACTGTGGATGCTCTTGGTCTGAAATATCATAAACTCTCAGTCCATCATAATAGTAGGAAGTGTATAAATAATCACAAGAAACAATCAAATTATGCGCAATACTATTCACGTTTTCTACTTGAGCATCAAATGTGTTTCCAACTTCTAAATCGCATAAATCATTTACATCCAATACTTTAAGGTCACTTCCATGATTTTCGTCGGCGAAGTAATAAGTACTACAATCCGTCGAAATCCATCCAGAGTGATTATAGCCTCTTCCAGCATATTCTGTCAAAGAATTGATGAGTATCGGATTCCTCGCATCTGTAAAATCTGCTACGATTAAACCAGCATTTCCCGTATTCAAAAAGGCGATATTATTTTCAAAGTAGCCATCGTGAAAATACGAAAATTCACCCGCTCCAAAATCTCTAACCAACGACATAAAAACAGGATTATTTGGTTCTGATATATCTAAAGTTTCTATATCCCTTCCCATCGCATACAATCTAGCATTTTCCTTGTCTACAAAAATATTGTGCGCTTCATGGAGAATATTACTATAAACTACCGAAATGGTATCGGGCAGTTGATTCATATCAATAATCTCAAAACTACGACCTCCTTCATCCGCCACTACATATAAGTAGCCTTCATAGTCATCATAATCCCTATGGATAATATGGTTTCCTGCGGAACGGCCTGGAACAAAAAATGCTTCAAAAGGATTAGTTGGGTCTGTCACGTCAATAATATGCGTACCAGCCGTACTTCCGATAATGGCATATTCATGATCATTGATGGCATAGCCCCAAATTTCATTATAAGTGTTATTATGTGCACTAGACCCTATCAACGAAGCATCTGACCATTGGCCCAAAACCTTTGCTTCTTCGGCTTGTGCAAAAAGACCTGTTGTTACCAATAAAAAAAGAATAAATAAACCTATATATTTTTTCATAATTCAAAGATAAGTGGCTTAAAAAAAAGGCGCAACTATAAATTTGTTTATGTCGGTAGTTTTTTAGTTTTTATTGAATATTTAGTAGAGTAGAGTAGAG
>CAYMSC010000531.1:0-4241 GCA_964392805.1 uncultured Saprospiraceae bacterium | reverse complement strand
GTGGCGGTGTAATCGTTCCATCTACCACCGTGATACTTCCATTGCCACCCACAAAGGACATCTCCTCTGTTGCATTAGAAAATAATTGAGGGGTAGGAGTGTCTGAAAAAGAAATCGTACCCGATGTACCAACAGTACCTCTTACGATAAAGCACATCTCAAAAATGGTCGTACCGTCAGCCAAGGTCACTCCAGCAGCACTGGGGTCTGACCATGCAATCGCAAGGTTACCATTACCTATATTCATATCATTCACATCTCCTCCTGCAATGCCAAGTGCATCTGTATTTGTTAATTCTGTATATTCAAGAATTGTAGGGTCCCAATCTAAAGAAAATTGCAGCGATGCCACATCTGTAAAATCAGTAACCGTCACTGGTACACAAACCGTAGAACCAACTTCTCCATCTATTGTAGATATATTGACTAAAGAAGTACCCGGATTTGGTGCAGGGGGAGGTGGTGGCGTAATAGTCCCACCGTCTGGTGTAACACTACCATCACTACCAACAAAATTTGCCTCTCCATTAGAGCCCGCAAACAATCTTGGCGTTGGGGAATCTGTAAAACTAATGGCACTAGCAACACCAGTTGTTCCATTTACAATAAAACACAATTCTAAAATCACGGCACCATCGGCTAGTGTGACTCCTGTTACATCTGGGTCTGACCATGCCACCGCTAAACGACCATTATCACTATCATTAGTATTCAAGTCTCCACCTGTAATTCCTAGTGCATCTAAATTAGTAACTTCTACAAAGTCTAGACTTGCTGGATCCCATGCCAATGAAAATTGTAAGGATAGAATATCATCAAAATCATTCACTGTTAAAGGTACACAAACGGTAGAACCAATATCTGCATCTATGTCGCCTATATTTACTATATCTGTTCCTGGATTATTATTTGGAGGAGGTGGGGGGCTTACATTATTAATGCTAATCGCAGCATTCGTTTGAGTAATCCCTACGGATGTAGTAGAAGCTGTAGTCGTAACATTAATTGGAGTTGGTGTATTCGAAAAACTAACTGCAGAACTTGTTCCTGCGGCACCTATTAAATTAAAACAAGCTTGATATATATTCCCGTTGGCAACCGTAGCACCTGCTGCGTTTGCCCAATTGACGGATAATTGTCCATTAGCTGTAGCCGAAGTCCCAAAGCTATTTTGAGATAATCCAGCTAAATTTATATTTCTAATTTCATCAAATTGTAAGACAGAAGCATCCCAATTTAATGAATAATCCATTGCCGTTATATCCGTAAAGTTAGCCACACTAACATCTACACAAACAGTTGTACCATTATCACCAGTTGCATTTGAAATAGCAGAAATAAGGGGAGCGGTATTGCCACTATTATTTCCTCCGCCATTCCCATTTGGGTCTCCAAACTGAGCTTCCGTGAAGGTAACAGAATTGGTGATAACTCCATTGCTAGCATTCGCAATTTCAATGGCGGTAGCAGCTCCATCAAAAACAATAGTAGAACCAGAACTAGCGTCTCCCAAAACGGTAAAACTCATGGTAAATAGCGCATCTCCATCAGCCACACTAATACCTTGGGTACTATTATCAAACCAAGCCACCGTAAAAATCCCATTAGCACTATTCGTTACATTAAAGCTATTGGCATTTAGGTCCATTAAGTTAAAATCATCAACAGATTCAAATTGGATAACAGCTGGGTCCCATCTGATTCCATATTGCATACTAACAATATCATCAAAATTATTGACAATCATCGAAATAGTAACCGTTTCACCAGTATTACCTGTGACAGTCGTTGGAGATATTGTCAGAGAGGTCTGGGAATAAGTTGCGGATACCAAAAAAAACATGGCTGCAACGAGAATGGTAACAATCTTATTCATTACTACGGAGTTTGGGATAATTAGACAACACAAAAATAAAACTAACAGAAATGTTTAGCTTATTACTGCTTCTAATTAAAATAATTTGTTGTTCTAATTAACTGGCTTTATCCATTAATAAAATTAGTAGCTGACATTTTAATAGGTTCGCCAATTTATTAAAAATTCAAAATTGGCGATGACATTTACGGCTAGTTTAAACAATAGACCGTCAATGTCAAAAATCTTAATCACTACTTAATTTATTCAAAGAATAAATAAAAATTTAATTTTAGGAACGACGAAAAAATAAATTGTGGATTTTCTCCCGAACGCTTTCGAGATTTATAATTGATTGATAATCCATTTTAAAAGAATCAACCCACCCGCATGACATAGTCCTGCTGGTTGTAAATCTAAAAGCGCAATTTATTTTTTAATCAATACTTAACGCTATATGCTGCACTATATAACTGGGATAAAATTGGTAGGAAAGTTGAGTGTTCTTTCATAATATAATACAAAATTGTATTATATATTTTCCAGATGTTTTATCCTTTTAAACTAATTGGTTTTAATAAACTTCAATCTTATAAGTCTTCAATCTTATATCAAGGTAATAATATCATTTTACGAGATAGTTGGTAATGTTCATTTTGCAAAGTATAATAATAAGTTCCCGAAGCAGCTAATAAGTCACTTCTAATTTCTATCGTATTTTCTCCCTGTACGGAGTTAAAATTCTTTTGATAAACTATTTTTCCAGAAATATCCCGAATAAAAAACTGAACAGCTTCAGCGGTAGGAAGCATCGCTTTAATTCTTGTGGCTGTATAAAATGGATTAGGTTCATTTTGGTATAATTCCATACCATTCGGAGCCACCAAAAAAGTAGAGGAAGTAATATCTTCTGGAATAGTCACCGTTCCACCCGTCACTCCCAATGAATCCAATACGGTACCATCAGATGAGGTAACTTCAATAACAATAGGTGTATTTGAAATCGTAATATTGCTATTAATCCCCGCTTCGCCAATTATTTGAAGCGTAAGGGTAAATAGTCTCGTATCATCGGGTATAGAGAGTCCAATCGTACTACCGTCAAACCAAGCTACACGAATAGCTCCAGAAGGTGCCTCTACTATCCCAATTTCGTTATCTGAAAAATTAGGGAGTGCATCCGTAAGATTATTCACCGATTTAAAATCTAAAACAGTACTATCCCAGTTTATAGAAAACTGCATACTGGTAATATTTGAAAAATCAGATACATTTACATCAACTTCAACCGTTTGGCCTTGATCACCAGTTATATCGGATAAGATAATTCCAAGTTGTGCTTGCAAAACCAACGAAGTCAGCATACACAAAACGAGTGCAAGAAGTCCTTTTTTTATAGTCATTTAAACAATTGATTTTAGTTCAAAATACTAATAAATCATAAGTAGAATAATAATTAGTACGAGAACACTTCTTTATTGTTTTTTGCTTTGCCTATTCTTTAGGCTATTATTATGGATTTTTTTGAAAAAAAATTGAAAAAAGTAGGTAAAACTACTAATCAACCTTCTTATCAGTGGTTTAAACATTAAAAATAAATATAACTTCTAATAAAAAATAAATATTCATTTTCTATATTAAACCTACCAAAATTTGGTATTCCATTAAATATAAGCGATAATTAGTGTAAGAAAATAATTTCCCGAATTTAGGCAAAAGCCTAATGCTTAGGTAGGTTACGAAAGTAGCACTATGTTCGGCAACAGTTAATCACATGACTAGCTGTTTTGGGAAAAATTTAATACAAAAATTAATACTATTAAAAATAGTAAAATTGTTTTAAGAACTACTGACCTATAATTTCTTTGGAAAAATTTGAACGCAGGAAAGGTTCAAAAAAGAAAGGAGGATAATATTGTTAATAACAATATTTGTAGTTCATGGGAAATTACATAACTAAAAAAATAATTAGTTATAAAAAGTTGTGTTTCAGGATTACTTGAGAACAAATTACGGTAAAAAAAAACTAATTCGCAAGGACAAAATCTAATAAAAGGTCTTATTAATGCTAATATACGTCATAATTAGTTTTTTTTAATAAGATATAGCTTACTCAAAGAACTATTATCATTGATACCCCTTAAGAGCATGTTTAAAATTACATCAATTGGCTATAAGTGGTAAATGTCATCTTGTAGGTTGTTAAAAATTTTGACCAGCCAAAAGGATGATTTTTGCCTACTACAAAATTAAATTTGCTCACTTTCGCTCAATCATGAAAATTTAAACATGCTCTAAATTAAACTATTATCATAAGCAACTTTAATTAATCCTGCTGTATTACTAACACCTAATTTACGCATAATATTCTTGCGATGTACAGAAA
>CAYMSC010000530.1:0-4247 GCA_964392805.1 uncultured Saprospiraceae bacterium | reverse complement strand
ATAATATATCTTTATCTAATTGGTCAATATTCATGCAATTAGCTTAATTTTTTTGAAATAATTATAGAAAGAAAAAAGTTGAAGGTTAAGGAAAGTTGTAATTTGATTTATGGATCAAAAATACTAGATTTTTATAGGAATTACAATAATTACAATAAAAAAGGGGGGCTGGTTTTAATATTTTTAAAGAAAAGGCAGTTTTATTTGAATATTTTTAAATAATTAAATTGCTTTGTAGAAAAAGTAAAGAATTGCTTACCAAATTTAGTTAAATATTTTAGAGTTTATTCAAAAAAAGTCTTAACATTGGCTTTGTAAAATAATTACAAAAATGTTACTGTCGATAATGCGTAACTAGTCAATTTAGAAAAATATTAGAATAATGAAAATTGCTGTTTTTCCAGGTTCTTTTGACCCCATCACTATCGGACATGTGCAGATTGTAAAAAGGGCATTGCCATTGTTTGATAAAATTATAATAGCGGTAGGTGTAAACTCTCAAAAGAAGTATTTACAAACTTTGGACCAAAGGTTGGCAGGGATAGACCGTGTCTTTAAAAATGAACCTAAAGTAGAGGTAGACAAGCATGAAGGCTTAACTGCACATTATTGTGTCAAAAAGAATGCTCAGTATTTATTGAGAGGACTGAGAAATGCTTCTGATTTTGATTATGAGAAACAGTTATCTCAAATGAATCAGATTATTGGAGATGGTGTCGAAACGGTTTTTTTAATTAGCCAGCCAGAATTTTCTCATATTAGTTCGACTTTAGTGCGAGAAGTGATTAAGGGGGGGGGAGATGCTACGGTGTTTTTGCCTGAGGGATTTATGGTTTAGAAGAAGCATCTAATCTTTTGAAGTAGAGATTTTCATTATATAAAGCGGATAGGATCACGGATTAGGCGGATTGAGCGGATTTACACGGATTTTCTTATAGGTCGTGTTCTTGGATTTGGTTTTTAAGGTTGAATTTGAATTTGAATTTGAAGTTTTCTTTCTTAGAAGGATTGGACCTAGCCGATTATTTTAGTCTTAGCACTTACTTTTAAATTAAAAAATCCCCTTGAAGCAAGTGCCTCAAGGGGATTATTTTTTGCACTTTAGCGACCGCTTGTTGCTAAATGTGCTATTTTATAGCAAAGTTAGTTGCCTTCTTTTCTATCAATCAAATTACTTTACAGCAGACGCTGCTTTTGAGAAACTTTTCTTCTTCTTCATCTTTGGCTTCAATTCGCCAGTGAAATCTGACATAATTGGTGTTGCAATAAAGATAGAAGAATAGGTACCTACTAATACACCTATTAATAAGGCAAAAGCAAATCCTTTGATACTTCCTGCACCGAAGATGAAAAGCATCAATACCATAAATAAGGTAGTCAACGAGGTAATTACCGTTCTACTAACCGTACTATTGATGGCCATATTGACAACTTCATGCTTTGTTTTATTGGTATAAGCATTCATATATTCCCGAATACGGTCAAATACAACCACGGTATCGTTAATAGAGTAACCAATTACTGTCAAAATTGCGGCAATAAATGGTTGGTCAATCTCCATCGCAAATCCTAAGAATCCGTGGAAGATAGAGAAGATACTCAATACGACCAATGTATCGTGGAATAAGGCAGCAACCGCACCTAAAGAATATTGCCATTTGCTAAATCTAATAAAGATATATAAGAAGATAAGCAATAGGGCTAAAACACCTGCAAATAAAGAATCTTTAAAGATGTCATCTGCGATAGTCGGCCCAATCTTAGTAGAAGCGATTACGTGTGTTCCACTTGAACCAGGTAGCTTGAATTTGTCTAAAGTAGCATTTACGCCACCTAAAGTGCTAATACCTTCATGCAATTTCGCCATTACTTGGTCCGCTGCATCTTCTGAAGTTTCATCAACTAAATAACTGGTTACTACATTGAAAGTATTTTCACCAGAAACAGATTTTACAACAGGTTCGCCACCGAATGGGCCACTTAAAGCATCTCTGATTTGCTGAGCTTCTACATTCACTCCTTGGTCAAATTCTACATTATAAGAATATCCACCTCTGAAGTCTACACCAAGGTCAAATCCTCTTGTAAACATGGACGCAAATCCTAATGCGATGATTACACCAGAAACAACATATGCCATTTTTCGCTTACCTAACCAATCAATATCTAAATTAGCAAACGCATTTTTAGACATACCCGTCCAGAAAGTCATATCATTACCTTTATCCTTTGTCCAGTAGTCAATCATTAATCGACCCACCAAAACAGCAGTGAATAAAGATGAAATTACCCCTATAATTAATACAACGGCAAAACCCTTAATTGGTCCTAAACCAAAGTAGGCTAATACGATTGCAGTTAAAAGTGTTGTAACGTTGGCATCAATAATAGCAGAATAAGAATGCTTGAAACCATCTGAAATCGCCATCAAAGTGGATTTGCCTTCTCGCAATTCCTCTCTAATACGTTCATAGATGATAACGTTGGCATCTACCGCCATACCAATAGTTAATAAGATACCTGCTAAGCCTGGTAAAGTTAAGACTGTTCCCAAAGAAGCTAATGTTCCAAAGATGAAGAATAAATTCATCAATAAGGCAATGATAGATACGAAACCACCTTTGGCATAATAGAATATCATAAATGCTAATACTAGAAGGAATCCAATGACTAAAGACCAGATACTTCTAGAAATATTATCTGCACCCAATGAAGGTCCAACTACTGATTCTTGCACAAATCTTAACTTCGCTGGTAGTTTACCAATTTGAAGCTTACTGGCTAAATCATTTGCCTCTTGAATCGTAAAATTACCAGTGATAGAAGTACTTCCTCCTAAAATGGCACTTCTTACGCTTGGCGCAGAAACCACCCTATCATCCAATACTACGGCAACAGCTCTTTGATTTGCATTAAAGGCTTCTGTGGTCATTTTACCCCAGATTTTAGCCCCTTTTTGATTCATTCTCAACGAAACGCCCATTTCACCAGTGGTTGGGTCAGGCGTTGGCTGCGCATCAATTACTAAGTCGCCTTCTAAAGGTGCTTTATCTGTCCCTCTACGCATTTTGATAGCGTACAATTCGTAGTTATCTGAAACTTCTTTCGTTTCGTAGTCCTGAACTGGCTTTGCCCCCCATTTGAAAGATATTTCCTGTGGAAATAGGCTTTTAATTTCAGGTTGTGCTAATAAAGCAGAAATGGCATCTCTATTATTTTTCTTAGCGGTTCCGACCACTGATAATGGGTTCGTCAATTGACCAGTTGTACCTACACCATTTGGTGTTAATAAACTGAACAATGGTCCATCTGTCATAGACGGTGGAATTGGCACTTCAACAGTTGTCGTGGTAGAATCTATAATTTGTCCTAAAGAATCTCTAGTGTAAGAAACTCTTTCTTCTGTTCTAGTAGTAGGTGCTTCTTCTACACCATCTCCTTTCAATCGCTGATTTGCAGCCTGAAGAGATTGCAATATATTATTATCCGTTACACGGAAAACATCCCAAAAAGCTAGTTCCGCAGTAGACCCTAAGAAATTTCTAGCTCTTTCAGGGTTATCTACACCAGGTAACTCTACAAAAATCATATCTCTAGCAGCATCTAAATTTACATTAGGCTGCGTAACTCCAAACTCATCAATTCTATCTTTTAATAACTTATAGGTTAAATTCACCGTCTCATCTGCTTTCGTTCGCAGTAAACGGGTCATTTCTCCAATACTTGTTTCAAAATTAATTTGCTCCTGTAAAGTGGCATCTTTTGATAGTTCTCTTGCAAGACCATCTCTAGTTCCTCCTTCAGCTTGGTAGGCATCAACAAATAAAGTGATATAGTCAGATTGAGTAGTTTTCTGAGCTTCGGTTGCTTTTTCTAACGCTTTTATAAAAGTGGGGTCTTTGCTGTCACGGGCCAGAGTCCTCATGAACTCTCTTAAATCTACTTGTAAAATTACACTCATACCTCCCTTTAAATCCAAGCCATAATTTAATTGGCTTCCTTTTAATTCTTGGTAGGTAAAATCTTTCAACAATGGAATGCTGAAAATCACCTCACTAGACATAGAGTCTAGGTACGATGTCATGGCGAAACGCTCCTTTTCGTCTTGCTCTTCCTCTGGGAAGTTAGCCGCGAAATTTTTTGCGTATTCTGCAGCGTTTGAATCTACTCTTTGAGTAGGAATGACCAATAGAAATTGGTACAAACAAACAGCTATCATGACAAATAAGAAAAAACGTACTGTTCCT
>CAYMSC010000529.1:0-4258 GCA_964392805.1 uncultured Saprospiraceae bacterium | reverse complement strand
AACCAAAATAAGCTCGTCCAGATGACCAACTTATTATTTCGTCGTTACTAAAGGGTTTTCTTATAAAAATTAGCGTTATCGAAAATCACATTAAAAACCCCGAAATACTTCGGGGCAGGCAGTGAATGATATTGGGTCGAAGTTGCAAACTTCGACCATCGGCACTATCTTTTGTTTAAGCACAGAATCGATATTTGAAGTTTTTAACTTCAAATCAATATTCCTCAAGTCTTTGACTTGATTTTTTAGGTAGTAAATTTTTTATAAGAAAAACCTTCTGCAAACTACCACCTTATAATGAGTAAAGAAAAATTTTTACAAGACATCGAACAAGGGTACACTTTTGAAGGCAAGTCTATTGTGCTTGGGGCAGCGATGCTTGAAGGGGAAACTCAAACAAATGCTTTAGTAAAATTACCCTTGCGAATGTTGAACCGACATGGATTGATTGCAGGGGCAACGGGTTCTGGTAAAACTAAAACTTTACAAATTATTGCAGAGCAATTATCTGCTAATAGTGTTCCTGTCTTATTGATGGATGTGAAAGGAGATTTGAGCGGAATCGGTGTAGAAAGCATAACTAACCCTAAAATTGAAGAACGCCACACTTCAATTGGACTTCCTTTTACCCCAGATAATAGCCCAATTGAGTTTTTATCTTTATCCGATGAACCTGGTGCTAGATTGAGAGCGACGGTTACGGAGTTTGGACCTGTTTTGTTTTCTAAAATATTGACGTTGAATGAAACGCAGAGTAGCATCGTTTCTGTAATTTTTAAATACTGTGATGATAAAAACTTGCCATTATTGGATTTGAAGGACATGAAAAAGACCTTGAGTTTTGTCATGGATGAAGGAAAGGAAGAGTTCCAAGATTTGTATGGACGAATGTCTTCTGCTTCTATCGGTGCGATTATGAGAAAGATTATCGAACTAGAACAGCAGGGCGCAGAAACATTCTTCGGTGAGCATTCTTTTGAAGTAGATGATTTATGTCGATTAGATGAAAATGGAAAAGGAATGGTTTCTATTATCCGTTTGACGGATATTCAAGATAAGCCAAAGTTGTTTTCAACTTTTATGCTGCAAATTTTGGCAGAAATTTACGCTACTTTCCCCGAAGAAGGAGATATTGAACAACCCAAATTGGCGATTTTTATTGATGAAGCGCATTTAGTATTCAACAAAGCTTCTGATGCTTTGATGGACCAAATTGAGTCTATTATTAAATTGATTCGGTCTAAAGGTGTGGGGATTTTCTTTATTACGCAGAACCCTGCTGATGTGCCTGATGCAGTTTTAGGACAGTTGGGTTTAAAAATTCAGCACGCCCTTCGTGCCTTCACGGCAAAAGACCGTAAAGCGATTAAGTTAGCGGCTCAAAATTATCCATTAACAGATTATTACAAAGTAGAAAAACTGTTAACGGAATTAGGTATTGGAGAAGCATTGGTTACGGTGTTGAATGAAAAAGGAATTCCAACTCCATTGGCACACACCATGTTACGTGCGCCACAATCAAGAATGGATGTTTTGTCAGAGATGGAAATCAGTGGTATTTTAGGTAAATCCAAACTAGCTAAAAAGTATAATGAAGTGATTGATAGAGAAAGTGCTTATGAAATATTGAGTAAAAAAATAGAAGAATATCAGTCGGAAGAACACCAAGAAAAATTGAAAGAGCAAAAGAAAAAAGCTACAAAGTCTCGTTCTCGCTCCAGAAAAGCAGAGAAATCTACTTTTGAAAAAATAGTGAATAATACAACGACTCGCCAAATTGGTAGAACGGTTGCCAGAGAATTGACTAGAGGATTATTGGGGGTGCTAGGTATTAAAACGACTCGTAGTCGAAGGAAGAAGAGTAGCTGGTTTTAGGAAATAAGTCAAATGATAGACTGCTTTGCTATCAGAAGTTAAGCTTTTGCATAGGGCTAAAAAAATCATACATCATAGTTCATAAATCATACATCCATCTAGCATTAATACGTGATAGATTTATGATGTATGATTTATGATTTTAGGACTACGCTCCTTGCCCTCAGTCCTACGCTAATCCTAATAAGACTCCTTCTCATTAGGAAAGCTACCAGACTTCACATCTTTAATATATGCTTCTGTCGCTCCTTTAATCACGTCAAAAAGCTCTACGTATCTTCTTAAAAAACGAGGTTTAAAATCTTTAGTAATGCCAAGCATATCATGGGTGACCAATACTTGTCCATCTGTACCTTGACCTGCACCGATTCCAATAGTTGGTATTTTGATGCTTTTAGAGACTTCCGCCGCTAAATGGGCAGGAATTTTTTCTAATACTAAACCAAAACAGCCCAATTCTTCTAATAATTTGGCATCAGAACGCAATCTTGCTGCTTCTTCCTCTTTTTTGGCTCGAACGGTATACGTACCAAATTTATAGATTGATTGAGGGGTTAATCCTAAGTGACCCATTACAGGTACTCCCGCTGATAATATACGTTTAATGGATTCTTCTATTTCTGCTCCACCTTCTAATTTTACAGCATGCGCACCCGACTCTTTCATAATCCGAATGGCAGAATCCAAGGCTTTCATAGAATTACCCTGATAAGAACCAAAAGGTAAATCGACTACGACTAATGCTCTTTTTACCGCACGCACTACGGATTGTGCGTGATAAATCATTTGGTCCAAAGTAATCGGCAAGGTGGTTTCATGCCCTGCCATTACATTTGAGGCGGAGTCTCCTACTAACAAAATGTCTATTCCGCCTTCATCTAATATTCTGGCAGAAGAATAGTCATAAGCGGTTAGCATCGCAATTTTTTCGTCTTGCTCTTTCATCGACCGCAAAACGTGTGTAGTAATTCGCTTAATATCTTTTTTGTGTATCGACATAAATTGATTTAATGTATGTGTATGGTTTAAATTTTCGAGAAATAGATTCGTTTTATGGGACGAAAGTAGGAAAAGAAAGTGACTAGGAAAGCATATAAAAACGAAAATTTAAAGAAATATTAAGATTTATTTGGCGAATAGTTTAGGCAAAGGCTAAGGAAGCAAAATAGAACATCTGTCTGCTATCAACTATGTCAATGAATTTTACCCAATTTTCTAGGGAAGCCGACAATAATTGAAGAACTTAGTGGTTTTAAAAATATTCTTGCGTATTCTTTCAAGACTTAGGATAACCAGACTGATAATTACCAGCTCTTATGAAATATAGTTTTTTATTTTTGATTGCCTTAGTACTTTTTTCTTGTTCTAATGAATTTGATTTAACGGCTCCTGCGCAGGAAATCCCTATTGTGTATGGTCTATTGTCTAGGGCAGACGACACCCATTATATTCGAGTAGAAAGGGCATTTATCAACGAAGAAACTTCTGCTTTGGAATTAGCGCAGCAACCAGCAGAACTTTATTTTGATGAAGTGATAGTAGAGCTAGTTAGAGAAAGGGACGGGACTACTTTTTTATTAGAAGAAGTGGATGGTAGCCAAATTGGTTTGGAGCGAGACCTTGGAATTTTTGCGACTACGCCCAATATTTTATATCAGATAGCGGCGGATGAATTGAATTTGCAGGAAGAAGAAATTTATAGATTAAATATTCGCCGACCGAATGATGACGAATTATTAACGACCGCCACTACGCCAATTGTGGGAGATGTTCGTTTGAATCGACCTATTCCAGGCAATCAAAAACCACCACTACGAATTTTAGAAGATGATGAAATTACCATTTTGTGGGCAGCAGATGAGTCGGCAAGATTATTTGATGTGGCAATGGTGGTCAATTATGAAGAATTTGACCCCTTAGACCCGAATACCTTAGTCCAAAAATCTGTTGAATGGAAGTTGGCAGAAAGTATTGAAGGAGAAGATGGTCCAAATAGAATAGAACCCGATGGTATAGAATTTTATCGGTTTTTAAGTGCGAATATTGAAGTAGATGCCAATTTGCAACGTGTTTTAACAACGATAGATATTCGAATAGATGCTGGTGGGGAAGAGTTATTTAATTATATCAATGTTGGTCAAGCCAATACGGGAATCACTAGTTCCCAAATCATCCCTAATTATACCAACTTGTCAAGTGGTCTTGGCATTTTTGCATCTCGCAATACTTTTTTAGAAACGGATTTTGTACTTGATGGACAGACTCGAACCGCATTACAGGAAAATGAGTTGACTAGAGATTTGAATTTCCGTTAAGGTGTAAAGGTACATTCTCTACCGTACACTTTTTGAAAACGCCGCCTAAGGTAGCTAAAACAAGGGGT
>CAYMSC010000528.1:0-4269 GCA_964392805.1 uncultured Saprospiraceae bacterium | reverse complement strand
AAAATGGCACAACTCAGAGCGTTGTGTTACCTGTTCGTTGCAACTGTAACACAACTCTCTGAGTTGTGCAATACTATCATCCACATTGTAGAAAATTTAACCCACACTTTTCACCGTAGTGCCGTATTTAGAGAAAACGAAAAATATAACCTACGCAAAATGATAATAAAAAATAATAGATAAAAAAAATCCGTAGCCTCCCGTCCGCAAGCGGTTCACAAACGATGTTTGTTCATGCCTAATACGCTAAATCCGTGGGACCTATCCTCCTAGTTCATTTGGGTAGGTTATTTTTGCTAAGTAACATTAAAAAATAACTTGAACATCTAATATCCGTGTCCCTTTAATAATCCGTGGGAAATCAATATAGGATGTTCACTTTATTCTTTATCAGTTACTAAATCCCTTAATTAAATAATTCTTGACAGATAATTTAACACTCGCTCCAATTTATCCGTTGCTAATTCAAAACGTTATCACCGTCCTATTTGTTTATCAAGTCGATTAAGAAAACATATTCACTATTTCTTTTCCTTTTTGATAAAAATCTATCAAGTCCGTCGTTGGAATAATTTTATCTTTTTTATAAAAAATCAAGAAGTAATTTAAGCCTTCTAATGACCAGTCTTTTTCTACGGAAAAATATTGTAGTAGGTTATCAGACATCACTTTTCGTATTTGCTTTTCCTCCTTCCCTTGCAAGCGATATAGGTCCATAAACTTAGGAAAAGCTTTAAAATAAAGGTCATTCGCTCCCACCATTTTTTCTCTTTTAGTATAAAAGCCTTGAGGTTCCATAAAAAAGTAGGGCAAAGCTAATTTTTTTGATTGGACAAAAAAAACAGTCTGCGTAAATTTGTCTTCGTTTTCTCCATTCCACACCCCATATTCAAAATCAAAAATATAAAATTTTGACTCTTGTAATTCACTTTTTTCTCCAAGAATATTGGTGATTTTTTTACTACTCAATTTGCTAAATAATCTAAAATCTCTTAAAAGGTTTATTAAGCCAAATTCATCATTGTAGCTATAAGAAAAATGATGTTTTTTCGCAATTTTTTCAAATTGTATATCCCTATACATTCGGTATTTTGGTTTTTTTTTAGACATCGTTATAAAGACTTTCAATTTAGGAATATGATTAAAATAAATTTACAATTATTTCATCTTACTACTCAGAATCTTTAGAAAATAATTGCACAATATGTCTTCCCCTTTCATAAAAAGAAGCAAGGTTTTCAGTCGGCAAAATGGTATTTTTTTTATAGAAAATCATAAAATAATTGATGCCTTCTAAAGACCAATCTTTTTCAATCGTAAAAAAGTGAAGTACTTCGTCAGACATGGCATTTCTGATTTGTCCTTCATCTTCTCCTTCCAACCAATATTGGTCAGAGAACTGAGGGAAGGCTTCAAAATCAATATCCTCCATTCCTAAATATTTTCCTATTTTCCTAAAAAGGCGTTCAGGTTCCATGAAAAATTGAGGTAATCCCAGGTCTTTAGATTGAACAAAAAAGACCGTTTGTCGAAAGGTTCTTGAATTTTTTCCTGCTTGAATAGTGTATTTATAATCAAATACCCGATAATCTATTTCAAACATTTCACTTTTTTTGCCAATAATATTGGTAATTGTTTTCTGTCTTCCGCTACTAAATAATTTAAAATCTTTCAATAAATTAATTAAGCCAAATTCGTCCTTTCTTTCATAAGAAAGCCCTAATTCCTTGGCAATATCTTTCATTTGTCCACTTCGATAAGCACTTCTAGCTAACCATTTTTCTAACATATTTCTAATTTTTAGTAAATCATTGGTCTAAAAATAAAAGCACAATTTAACAAATTGTCGTGATAGAAATAACTAAAACTTAACGACTTTTCAACTTTGAATGTCATAAATTTGTTAAGTAAGTACCAACTCATAATTAGTTTAAAATTTCAGGGAGATTATTTTTTCGATAGTTGCCTAAGCAAACTCATCCGTTTCACGGTTCAGAAGAATGCTCTTCTGAACCGCAAAGCGGATGGGATGCTAGAAGCCGCTGAAAATTAAATGTAATTTTGTGTTGGTACTTATATAGCACTAGAAATAAATAATTGCATATTGGAAATAGCGAAGAGCTGCCAGAACTTGAAATTCTTACGATTACCCACAGAATAGAAAACAAAAATAAAAGGTGTTATATCAGCTTAATGCGTAATTTCCTTTAAACAGGAAGTGCCGCTAGGTACTCAACATAGGTAGTAAATAAGGGTATAGACCAAATTTAATCGTGCCGTAGGTACGCAACATCCGTTTCAAACCAGTGTTACGTACCTACGGCACGCCCAAACAGCTTTATATTCCTTTTAATTACCTATGTTGAGTACCTAGCGGCACTATTTGTGGTGTATAAAATGGGGTTACTTTTCATTAAATTTATTCTGTGGGTAATCATTCTGGAAATTCTAGAGTAGGCAAAATTATTTCCAGAGTTAATATTTGCCAACATTTTGATAAGGAACTTTGAAAAAATACTAAGTCTGACTTCTGACAGATTTATCAGTCTTAAATTTGGCTTCTCATTTATTTAAACGACAAATTGACATTATCCAAACAGTTCACAATGAAATATATTTTTTTATTGAGTCTTAGTCTTTTATGCTCAACAAATGCTTTTGCACAAAAGCCAGGGCCATGGGAATTAAAAAAAGAAAAAAAAGACTTAAAAATTTTTGTTAGAGATAACCCTGCTAGTCCTATCAAGGAATTAAAAATGAAGTTCACCTTAGAAGCTACTATGTCTGCGGTAGTATTCTTAATGCAGGATATAGAAGCTATTCCAGATTGGGTTTATAAATGTCCAGAAGCCTATCATCTGAATAAGCTCAATAATTCAGAAGAATTTTATTATAATAGAGTAGATTTTCCTTGGCCTTTAGACGATAGAGATTTAATCGTCCGAAGTATATTGGTCCAAGATTCTGTGACAAAAGTAGTACGTTCTGAATCTTATAATCGACCTGCATATATTCCCGAAAAAGAGGGCATCGTACGAATCCCTAAATTGCATTTATGGTGGGAGTTCACGCCCAGAGCAAATGGATTCATAGATGTAGAGTATTTTTTAAGCTCTGACCCCGGTGGCTTAATTCCAGCATGGATTATTAATTTAGCTATTGACCAAGGTCCTACTCAAACGATTAAAGCTTTCAAAAAAATATTGAAAGAACCGAAATATCGAGACGCTAAGTTGGATTTTATCTCGGAGCTTGGGGAATGAGCAATTTAAAAGGATTGTATGATTAAAATAGTTGTGTATTTGAAATTAAATCGCCCCTCTCGCCCCTAATTCAATCACTTCTAAATCTTCAATTTTTGCATCCACTACGGAAAAGCGGATAAGTGTTTTCACTTTATGCCAGCCGTGTACGCCACAAGCACCAGGATTAATATGCAATAAACCATGTTTGTGGTCGGGCATTACTTTTAAAATATGAGAATGTCCGCAGATAAATAAATTAGGCGGGTTGTCTGCTAAAATAGCTTTAGTCCGTTTGTTATATCGTCCGGGATAACCGCCAATGTGCGTCATCCAAACATCCATTCCTTCACAATTCCAGCGCAAATCAAGTGGAAAAGCAGCTCGCATTTTAGCATCGTCTATATTGCCGTAAACCGCCTTAAAAGGTTTGAATGCTTCTAGTTGTTCGACCACCTCAAATTTTCCAATATCACCCGCATGCCAGATTTCATCTACTTCTTTGAAATAATCAAATATTTTAGGGTCAAGATGACTATGGGTATCAGACATTAAACCTATTTTTTTCATGATGTAGTTTGGTTGTAAAAGAATGGTGTTGGTTGTCAGTTATCAGTTATCGGTTCTAAAATCTAGCTCTTTGATAGATACAAAGAATTGGCTAAAATTAAATAGTTTGACAAGAGTAGGCAAGAATAGTCAAAAGATAATTATCCTACTTAAAAATATTATGCTTCCTATCAAGTAAGGGAACAGGTAAAAATAATCTACCCGATTAAGTTGTTATAATAATAATGTGAACTAGATAGGCTTCTACACTGAAATCTCTTCGATATTTACACAGATTAAGGCGGTTTCCTTACTAAACGTGCGCTAGGTCGAGTACTTTTATAGCAGCTGACCTAGAGCAAATCTAATACAGCAACCGTTTTATCTGTGTATTTTCTAAAAGAAAATCAGTGTCCAATCCTATCTATACTCCAAACGGGATAAAAGAGTGATTTTGAAAAGAGGTCAGAAGTCAGAC
>CAYMSC010000527.1:0-4280 GCA_964392805.1 uncultured Saprospiraceae bacterium | reverse complement strand
AACGGCACTATATGCAGCCTATAAAATGAGATTACCTTTCATTAAATCTATTCTGAGGGTAATCAGTAGAACTCAAAGTTCTGGAAGCTCTAGATTATGCAAAAATTATTTCCAGCGCTATTCATTCACATCTTATTCAAAAATTTCCAATCTTTCGTTAAAAGCAGCCCAGGAAAACCAATAGCCAATGTAATTTAATACTTCTGGTAATTTAGTTCCTGCTCTTGGTCCTTCAATCGCTTCTCCGAAAAGGTCCCATCTATTTCCTTCATTGTCTTGCATCACGATAGGTAATTCCCCTTGAACCGCTTCAAAAGTAAGCTTCGTTCCATCTGCTAATCTATTTTCAAAAGCTACTAAAAAATTTTGGTCTTGGCTTCCCATAACGACTAAATCCGTTCCTTGGAATTGATTTTCAATGACATTTACTTCTTGGCTATTAAAAGAATTAAATCTATAAGTCATTACTTCTTCATTAACGACCACTCCGAGGACTCTTTCTTTACTGGATACTCGATTATCTGTATTACTTACTGGAAAAATTAAACTGGCATTATTCGTTCGATAATCACCATATGGATACAATTGATAATTTCGACTAAAACCAGTCTCTGTATTCATAACAATAGCATCGGGATAAATTTCTCTTAACGAATTGAAATTCATTTCAATCACTTGAAAAGTATTTATTTCTGTTCCAGCAAGTCGACCGTTCACACATTTATGACTCATTTGCGACCAATAGGAATCTGTAGCTCTATCAAAAGGTATTAAGTTAGAGTTGTATAATAATCCCGATACCCCAAAAGTTGTTTTA
The DNA here is from genome assembly GCA_964392805.1 of uncultured Saprospiraceae bacterium. Taxonomy (GTDB): domain Bacteria; phylum Bacteroidota; class Bacteroidia; order Chitinophagales; family Saprospiraceae; genus JAFMDF01. The sequence goes on along the minus strand of CAYMSC010000527.1, from coordinate 3,463 downwards.
TTTCCATCAATTGTTCCGTCCCAGCCAATTGCAGTCCCCGTTAATGGACAATAAGTCAAACTTAATCTTTCTCCTGACGGCAAATCATCATTAGCGATTTCATGCCAGTCAAGTACAGGGTGTGGATACGCTCGAATCCCTTCCGTTGTTTTGACCGCAATTACTATATCGGTAGGGTCTAAGAAATTTATTTCGGCAATGCTACTAAAGTTGGGGTTAGAAATAGCGGGAATACCATCTTTCCCAGGACCACCATCTCTTACCTCTCCTTCTGGAATTAACCATGCAGATGAATTATTAGCCTCATTGTCTTTAGAACAAGCTAAAGTCAATAGCAATAAAAAAAACAATCCAGTTTTGATTAAACTATTCATTATTTATTTATTTAAAATTTTATTAGTTCGTTTTTTCGAGTATCAATTCTATAAAAAACGCCCGTTGTAAATCTAACTGTTGGCGTTACTTGTGTACCTGTTATAGAAGAAAATAAAGGTAATGCCACGCCAACATTAACAGAAAAATCTGGGGTTGCCCAATAGGCAAAAGATGGATTTACAAACACCCAATTTCCTCCTGTACTCGGCAAATTCTCTGCATCTATAATGTCAGGCGTTTGATTTCGATATTGAAATAATATGGAGGGATCTATAATGTTTTTTCCTAATAAAATTCGGTCACTCAAGCCTAATGCAATTTGAAATTCATTACCAAATTGATAAGTTTGAACGCCAAAATATTCTTTATTTTTTCCTTTTATACCATAAGTGGCAGTTGCTAAAAAACTCATACTTGGTCTTTTATTTAAGGCTTGTGTGAATTGCAAAAAGGTTACGGCATCCCATGCACCGCTGCCAGGCTGTAAATCTGCATTAAAAGTTAATCCTGCACTATTCCTTTTATCAGATGCCCCAACTGGAATTTTAGGGCCTATTCCTATTTGGAGGACTGTCCCATTATTCGCATTCGACAATAATTTATATTTAAAAAGTAGAACGGCATCCCCAATGCCACTAGTAGTAGAAAAATTAGTGTTTCCAAATTGGTTAATGACCCTTTCCTGTCGCACAAATGAAAAGAAACCATCTACTGAAAATCTATCCGACCAGCTATACCCTATTTCAAAAATAGTTGAATGGGTTCGTCGACTTCTCGCATCATCCTCTAATGTTTCTCGACCAGTTTTGAGGGTTTCTAATATATTCAAATCATAGGTCAATGCTAATTGCAATACGCCTTTTTCCCCTGCTGGCAAGCCCAAATTACTTGAAAGGGGTACACCTCCCGAACAACAAGTTTGGCTGTATACCGCTGGTCCTGAACAAAGAAAAAATATCAAATAAAATAAAACTCTCATTACCATATATTTGATTAAAATCAAGCACAATAGTAAGAAACGATTTCTATTTTTGTTCTATAATTGTCTTGTTACTTACTTAATTTTAACAAGAAATATTAATAAAGGTTTTAATAGGGACAGTTGGCTAGTTTTTTTGAAAGGAAATCTTTTGAGTATTTGCCAAAATAAAGGTAATCGGAAAGGGAAATATGACAGGCAAAAATCTTATCAGTTGGTCAAATTTGAAAGAAAAAATATAGTAAGGGACGAGGAAAAAAATAATCCGTTGTATATGCAAAAAGCATACAACGGATTATTAAAGGACAATGGATTTTCTCCCTTTTTACTTAACCATCTATTCGACTATTTCTTAATTATATTTCCCACTCTCGCTTGTCGGCTCACTCTTTCTCCCTTTAAGGGGTATTGCCTTTTTCAATAATTTAGGGGAATTAATAATCTCATAGAAGCCATTAAAGTAGGTTAATATACTTTTTATTGCTTCTTTATTCAAAGTGGTATTCTTAGTAATTGTTTGATAAATTACTTCTTTCTTATCATTAAATAAAGCCACTGTTTTTGCTCTTTCTTCTTTATGCTTAAAATATCCCATAAAAGCTCTTTGGGTGACGGCTTTTAATTGTAAGTCTCTATCTGGTTTGGCATAACTAGCATTGACCAAACCAGAAGCATCAAAATCATAAGGAATAGGAATTAATTTATCCATTTTGTTTGATTTGATAAATTTGACATTCCGTTGAAATGCCAATCTCCAATCTTCGTTACCAATCATATATTGAAACATGGCAAAAATATTCATTAGCTCTCTGTCAAAATCTTTGATTTCATTGCCAAATCCTTCTACTTCTTCCCCAACTAAACGCTCTGCTAACTCGTCGATATCTTCTATCAAAATGCCATACCTGTTCAAAGAAGTCTCGCTTTGGGTATCTTCATAATTCACTTTGACTAACTGAACTTTTAAACTATTTCCCGTCAGTTCATTATAAATTTTATAGGCTAAATACTCCTCTAATACATTTTGTATGGCGTCGGCATCTTCCGAACAATGCGTCACTAACTTTAAAGTTTTATGAGCTTCCCTAATTCCTTGAGTAGCTAATTCTTTTTTTGAAAATTTTAATTTTAAAGGAGGAAAATCGCAGGCATTTCTTCTTGAACGGCCTCTAGGTTTAATTTTGATATTGCTATTCTTCATTTTTCCGTCAGGTCCCATATAGCTCAAATGTGCCCGAAAATAGCGGTCTTTCTTTTTATTAAGAATGAAGGAATCCAGGGCAGTCGAAATAGTAATCGTTAAAATATCTGTGGTACTTAAAGTCTTAAAAATAGTTTTTTGAGGATTAAGTGTGTTACCCTCAATAGTTGGGTCAGTATTGGCAATTAAAGTAGCTGTTAACAGGAAAAAGCAACAACAGGAAAAGAAGGTTTTAAAAAAGGATGATTTCATTTTATTAGATTTTAACAGTTTTAGGTGATTTTTAAATATAGCTTATTGAGATTGTAAAATGGTTTTATGGAATACTTGTCAAAGTTGCATTTATTTATAATTGTTTTCCTCTTTTTAAGATATTCCAAGTAGTTTTTTCGATGAGTACTAGGATTTATTCGATTTTAATTTTCATCAGAATTTTATTCTATTTAATGCGAAAAAAAAATAATTTATTTTAAAATTAACATTTATTTAAAATAAAGTTTTAAAATAGAGCGTCAGATTAAAAACTGATACTATTTATTTTAATAATACATCTAAAATCCGTTGGGGAAATTAATTCGTTGGAAAAAAAATACGCCCAACGGATTAGCTTCCCAACGGATAATTATCAACTATTTATCGATTATCTAAAATAGTGTAACCTATTGAATATAAGTACTCAACTCATTAAAAAATTTTCTCATTAATCAGAAAAGAAAAATAAAATTATTACTTAGTAGTAAGATAAAAATAAATGCAGATTCTTTAAAGTCGAACGATTAGCTAAAACACTTAAAATGAATCGTTTATTTAACTAATCGTCCGACGAGAATCTCCATTTATTTTTATCGCGTTCCTTAGAGACGACGAAAAAATAAGTTCCGCATTTTTCAAATAGGAACCCGTACGGG
>CAYMSC010000526.1:0-4281 GCA_964392805.1 uncultured Saprospiraceae bacterium | reverse complement strand
AAAGCTGGTAGTAAAGCCTTCAGGCTTTACTACCGATTTTTCACAGGAATATACCAAACATTTTTTTCCAAATCCACCCCACCGCCTAATCGTTCCTGCACTACTCTATCCACAATATAAACACCTTTAGCAGCCATATTTTCAAAATCATCAATCCCATTATTTGGAAAACCACCTCTGGTTCGATGAATATTAAATTGGTTAGAAAAAGTACGTCCGAAGGCTTTTTCGACGCCTTCTTTCCCTAGCATAAATCCTAATAAACCACCCCAAGTAGCCGTTGGATTATCCGAATCCCAGCCTGCTAATACGCCAATTTTAATCGTTTCTTTTAAGTCGCCTTCCCCATAAAAAAGACTCACCATGCCTGCACCAAAATTAATGCCTGCGGCAAAACAACCATTACAACTCTGGTCTTTGGTTGCCCATTCATAGCCATCTTCTTGCCTGATTTGATATTTTTCATGTAGTGCATCTCTGGCTGCTTCCCAAGGTATGCCTGCATCATATTGAGTTTTGACAAAGTCGTACATCTTAGCAGTGTAGGAATCCGCTGGAATTTCCTTTCGTGCAGTTGCTGCCAAGTCAAAAACTGCTTTTTTCATCGGTGTATTTTTGTCTACTTTTGCTGCCAAAGCGTGCATGCGCACATAAAATTCGGCAATCCAAGCGGCGTTTTGTTGGGCTGTTGTCCGAATTGGTAGATGCGCCATTTCTACTGCTATTGCTGGTCGAGTGGGAGCAAAAAGACCAAAAATTTCGGTGGTCAATTGTGCATCAATCATTTCATAATGTGGATTATTCTCGGGTAAACTAGTGGCAGGTGGGACCATTCCTTTTTCCATTAAATCGTATGCTGTTTGGTTAGACACCCATAGATAATTTTCGGGAGATTCCCCATCTCTAGTTTTAAATGGAGTGTTTTTATCATTATAAATATGGCTTAGCCAACCTGTTCTGATTTGTTCGCCTGTGAGTTGAGTGGTCTTATTTTCGTGTAATAAATGCTGGTAGATATATTCTATATCCGTGTCATCATCTGCGCCCCAAATACCGCCTTCGGGCTCAAAAACATAGGTGATGGTATCTGATATATCACTAAACCCCCAGATATTTAATTCATCTGGTTGTTCCCAATTTTCACGAGTATAAAATCCAGCGCCTTTTCCGTCTTTTCCTTCCCCTCCAATTTTATCCATCTCTGTTACTAAACCCGTCCAATTGGCAATACATTGTCCTAACCAAAAACCATATAATTGGTCTTGGTAGATAGCGCGATTGATGATTTGGTCCGTAGATTTTGGTTGATATTTTAAATAAGTTAAGGTTGGATTAATTAGTGGGTTCCTTACGTTTTCTGATACATTCGTTTTTTTAACACCTTGCTGGCAACTCCATATTAACAAACTAAGGGCCAATACCAAAAAGAATTTCTGTATAAACAAGATTGAATGACGCATAAAATAAGTGTAAGGATTAATAGATGGTCAGAAAGAAAAGTGATAAAAAATCCGTTGGGAAACTAATCCGTTGAGAGTAATTTTTGCCCAACGGATTAGTTTCCCAACGGATTTTTAAAGGCGACGAAAAAATCAACAACATCAATTTATATCTGATGCCCTATAAACAGCAGCTCAAATTAGGGCATTCAATTAAAAAATCATAAATTTTGAATTTTTATTCTCCATCTTCAGTTCTAAAGAAATCAAAATACTTAAATTATGCTGACACCTGATATCAAAAAATACATTGACCAATCTGTTCTCTGCTGGTTAGCAACTGTCTCTAAGGAGGGTATACCAAACGTTTCTCCAAAAGAAATTTTCACCTATTTGGATGACGAATATATTGGGATTGCCCATATCGCTTCACCAAATAGCTTGCGCAATATCAAGGCAAATCCTAACGTCTGTATAAGTTTTGTAGAAGTGTTTGTACAAAAAGGCTATAAGTTGGTCGGTCGAGCCGAAATTATTAAAAAATCACATCCTACTTTTAAAAAAGAAGCAGTTAAGGTTTTGGAAATGGCGGGAGATGCTTTTCCTGTGCAAGCATTATTGAAAATTAAGGTGATAAAAACGGCACCTATTTTAGCGCCAAGCTATACGTTGTATCCAGAAACAACAACGGAAACTGGACAAATTAAAAATGCATTAGCGACTTATAAAGTAGAAGGGTATCTAAAAAATAATCAAAGCATATGAAAAAAAGTCCTAAAAAAACGACCAAGATGGAAAAATCCAACCTGGTCGTATTAAAACTCTCTCAATATCAATATAATTTCTTTTTAACAAGGTTGGTTTGTTGATTAAACAACTGGACAAAGACAGGCTGCAATATTGCAGCCCGTCAATTGCTGCATTATAGGTTAAAATTATTTTACAATATAATTTTAGTATAAAAATAGAGACCATGTTTTTTGGGGTTTCAAAGTCTTCCTATTCACTAAAAAATATGTACCCATAGCATGTACAGTTTGCCTTATTTGGCTTTATTCTTAAAGGATATTCTGAGTTTCGAGTCTTTATTTATTAGAAAAATCCATTACTAAGATAAATTAAGTATTAATCAGGCAACTGCCTACTGCCAATTGTTGACTGCCTACTGCCTATCTCCATCCCGCTTCTTTTAACACGCGCAACGGTTTTTTGCCAAACTCTTTCTCAAATTGCCGAATAAAATAGCTAGGATTTCTAAATCCTACCGCATAGGCTGTTTCTTTAACCGTATGGTATTTACCATTCTCTAAATATTTCATGGCTTTGTGCAAACGATAGCGACTGACATACCTTTGAGGGGACAATCCTGTTAATTCTTTCATTTTCCGAAACAGGTGTCGCTCACTAATGGTTAATGCTTCAGCAAATTGTTGGTTGTTAAAAAAGGAGTTATCCAAGTTTTTGTCAATGAGTGAATTAAATCTACTCAGCCATTTCTCGAACCCTAACATAGAACCAGTATTGAAAAGGTAATTTGATAAAATTGTTTTTTGAGGCATCATATATTTATAGGTTTTCTCGCTAACAAAGATGCCAAAAATAAGTCCATGTTGCCAAAGACATTTTTTAGGGATTTTAATAAAAAAAAAATATTATTTTACAAAATAAATCATACGCATCCTACTGAATATCAATTACTTACAAACAAAATAAGCAACTGTGAAATAATGCCAAAATGGTCAAAAAAAAGTATCTTTTTTTTTCAAAAAATAGAAGCATTATGCCATAACAAAATATTTACTTAAAACATTGGAATTTTGCGTCCAAAAAAAGGAATTATTTCCCTTTAGAAAATGGACATAATATTTTTCTTTTTTGTATCTTTAAGCGATACCTCAAAAAAATGAAGCAAATGCACGCTAATTATTTATCTAATGCTGAAAAATTAGAGTTTGCTGCACACAAAAGTCCTGAGTTTATTAAAAAAATTAGATGCGGTCGAATTTAAAGGATTCCATCGTTTTCTACAATCTCCTGTGTTTAATACGAACACTAGGGTTATTGCTTTGTATCAATTACTCAAAAAGTATTATCCTGCCTTTGATTCTCCCAAATTAGCACGAGAAAAAGTACACGCTAAACTCTATCCCAACAAAAAATACAGCTACCAACAATTTGCCAATCTGATTACCGAGCTTACTCGATTAACAGAGGAATATTACATGCATTTGGCCTACAAAGCAGATACGTTTCAACGGCGTAAATTCTTAGCGCAGAGCTATAAAGAACGAGATATGTATGAGTTGTTTGAGAAGGAAAGTCAAGATTTATTGGCTATTTCCAAGGTACAGGAAAGGGCCATTAATTTTCAACGGTCTTATGAGGTGTTGCATGATTTCTATTTTCATCCGAATACCAATGAGAGAGAAAAGAAAGTAGCTACATTGAAGACAATGGCAAAGCACCTAGATAATTACTACTTCCATACGAAGCTTTTATTGGCAGTTGAAATGAAAAGTCGAGAAAAAATCCTCAATGAAAGCTATGATATTCTCTTGTTGGAGGAAATCAAATCTTTAGCTAAAACAAAGAGGAATAATCCTAGTATCTATTTCTATTATTTATTGCTAGAAATGCTAGAATCAAACGAGGAGAAAGACTTCTTTGAGTTGAAAAATTATTTTTTCGAGCATTGCGAAAAAATCAACCAATCATTAAAAATTACAATTTTTAGAATCTTAAATAATTTCTGTTTAGCAGCTATTAGAAATGGTCAATCCAATTTTGCTTTAGAGCATATAGATTTATATGAATTTGGCTTTAAAAAAGAATTGATTTTAGT
>CAYMSC010000525.1:0-4299 GCA_964392805.1 uncultured Saprospiraceae bacterium | reverse complement strand
CTACAGGATACCCGATTAATATAGAGTTGAGAGGAGAAAATATTGATGAATTAGCCGTACTTTCAGAAGAAGTTATCGCTTATATTAATGCTCAAAGTATTACGGGTATCGAAGAATTACAACCCGATGTTCGTTTAGGAAAACCCGAATTAACGGTAAAGATAGACAGAGAAGCAGCAAGGCGGTATGGGGTGTCTACTTTTGCTATTGCAGATGCGATTCGGACTTCTGTTTTTGGTAAAGAAGTGTCTAAGTTTAAAGAGGGCGAAGATGAATATCCTATTTTTATTCGCTTAGATGAAAAATATAGAAATAACATTACGGACCTTTTAAATCAACGAATTACCTTCCGAAGTCCTGCAAGTGGTAAAATCAGTCAAGTGCCTATTTCGGCAGTCGCAGATGTTAAATTTAATTCGACTTATAGCTCTATTAAACGAAAAGACGAGGAACGAATGATTACCATTTTTTCTAATGTTTTAGAAGATTATAATGCAATTGAAGTAGTAGATGAATTACGAGATTTAATGGCAGATTATCCATTGCCTGCAGGCGTTACCTATGGTTTTACGGGGGAACAAGAACAACAATCGGAAGATAGTTCTTTCTTAGGAACGTCTTTCTTGATTGCCATTTTTGCGATTTTTATCATTATTGTTGCTCAATTTAATTCTATCTATTCGCCCTTTATTATCATACTCTCCATCGTTTTTAGTACGATTGGGGTATTCCTAGGTTATGCCATTTCAGGGATGGATTTGAATATTATTTTTACAGGCATTGGCATTATTTCGCTAGCAGGCATTGTCGTCAATAATGCCATCGTTTTGATTGATTATATCAACTTGGTCGTCCAGAGAAAACGAGAATCCTTAGGCTTAGCAGATATGATGGATATGACCAAAGAAGATGTCAAAGCCTGTATTATTGAAGGCGGTGCCACTCGTTTACGTCCTGTATTATTGACCGCCATCACCACTATTTTAAGTTTGATTCCCTTGGCAATCGGTCTTAATTTTAGTTTTTCTAGCTTAATTACGGAGTTAGACCCGCATATATTCTTTGGGGGTGATTCCAATGCGCTTTGGGGACCATTGGCTTGGACGGTGATTTATGGCTTGGTCTTTTCTACTTTTTTGACCTTGATTGTGATTCCTGCTATGTATTGGTTGGCTTATCGGTTGAAGGCGGGAATTGGTTGGTTATCTGGTGGGCGGAAGAAGAAGGATGCTAGTATGAGTGCAGAAGTAGTCTAGTTTTTTAATAATAAATCGGTTGCCCTTCAATTATCCGTTGTATAGCATTTTATACAACGGATAATTGAAGGACAATGGATTTTAGATGGCAAGTTTTTTAGGATTGCTAAAAGTTACAATTCATTTGGATGCAAAAAAAACAACCCATACAAGAACTTGCCTTTACAAATCTCTATAAAAAGGATTTTGAATTTACGGTGGTGACCAATAAGGAACTATTAAGAGAGGATGCTATCGAAAATGTAAATCCTTTTCAGCCGTCCCGTTTACATTATTATGCTATCTTATTTATTTTAGAAGGAGCAGGTAAACACTTTATAGATTTCAAAACCTATCCATACAAAAGAGGGAGCATCATATTTGTGGCAAAAGGACAAGTCCATGCTTTTGAACGAAATGAGGACCGACGAGCTATCTTCTTTGGATTCACAGAAGCCTTTTTGGAAAAGAACAGTTTGGGGTCTAATTTAATCCAACAAATCAATTTATATAACTACCATTTATACTCGCCACTTTTGCAATTGGAAGCATCCGAAATGGTTTTTCTAGAAATTGTAGTGAATAGAATTTCGGAAGAATTCCACAAACCCGACGATTTTGCCACAGAGGAAATCATTGCTTCTATGCTAAAAATCTTTTTATTATCCGCTGAACGTATTCGTCGAAAGACCACCTATCAATCGGTCCATCCAACTTATTATCCTACCTTCTTAACTTTTCAAAAATTACTAGAACAGCATTTACTGAACAATCGGAAGGTGCTATTTTATGCCCAGCAATTGCAAATTGCTACTAAAAAATTAAATAGAATTACGCAAGAAATTATTAAAAAACCAACTAAGCAGTATATTAACGAACGGCTCATTATGGAAATGAAACGATTGTTGATTAATACGGATTGGAATATTCAGGAAATTGCCTATCGAACAGGTTTTGAAGAACCAACCAATTTTGTAAAATATTTTAAAAAAGAAACAAATTTGACACCTTCCGCTTTTCGAAAAACCTTTTAAAAAATATGGTCATTATATAACCAGAATTTCTGCAAAAGAAAAATGAATTTTCCTCAGTGATTTAAAAATTTAAACACCGTCCAATCCTAAATTGATGAAATATAGTTTGGAATAAACTTGAATTTATATAATGATATATCTATATTGTTAAACTTGTTAACAAATCACCAATCATTTCCCTTTTTTTAATAAATTGGAACTGTCCCATTTTTACCATTTTAATCCTTGTTTTAACCTATTGTGCTACCTAGATATACCCGTATCTTTGTAGTATTAATTTACTAAGAAATATACGATGACCATGCAAAAACTAACGCTTAATAAACAAAAAACGACTCAAGTTTCAACTATTTTGTTTGTTTTTGTATTTTTAGTAAGTATTCATATTGATTCCTACGCCAACAAAAAGCCAAGCATATTTGACTTGATGAGTCATACCGAAGTGCTTGATTTAACCATCGAAACTAATTGGCGAGCTTTTGACGCTAATCGTAGAAAGGGAATAGAATATCCAGGGACGATTCATTTTAAAGACGAGCATGGGCAATCAAATGATTTTTTATTAAAGTTGAGTTTAAGAGGGAATTTTCGACGAATAGAATGTTCCAACATACCACCTTTAAAGTTAGATTTCAAAAAGAAAGCGTTGAAAGCTGCGGGTTTGGCAAAATTTGATGATTATAAATTGGTCACGCATTGTGTAACAAATAAAACAATTGCCAAAGAGTTAATCTTAAAAGAATATTTAGCTTATAAGCTTTATAATAACTTGACCGAGAATAGTTTTCGAACGCAGTTATTAAACATCACCTTCAAAGATACCCAAACAGGGGAGATGCTTCAACAAATAGGCTTTCTAATAGAAGATACTGCCGAATTGAGACATAGAATTGGTGCAGAAAAAGTGGAGCGAATGTATAACTTACCAGAAGCGGATTTCCATCAAGACGAATTGCGACAAGTAGCCATTTTTCAATATGCTATCGGGAATACTGATTGGCGATTATCTTCTGGACGAAACCTAAAATTTGTCCAAAAAGACAGTGCTATTTTAGTGATTCCTTACGATTTTGATTTTTCCATTTTTGTAGATGCTCCTTATGCAACCCTGAATTATAGCATTGGCGTAAAAAACAAATCAGATAGGATTTATCTAGGCTTCGAAGAAGCGCTATCCAATTTAACCCCCATGTTAGCGGTATTCAAAAAACAGCAACCAGAACTCCTGCAAATTGTAGATAATTTTACCTTGCTTAAAGAAAAAACTAGAAAAAGATTGCAAAATTACCTCAATAAATATTTTGATAATTACGAGTCTATTAAATGGCCTCCTTACCAATTAATAGATAAGGTGGGAGATGATTGATTTTAAGAGGGGGTATTATAAAAGAGAAAAGGTTTTATACACTATTGGACATTTTAGAAGTCAGAAGTCAGGCCGTCAATTTCATTGACTGTCAGAAGTCAGGCAATATAGGTTTAAAATGCTGATTGTCAGGTATTTGCTTTTTTTTAAGTCTGACCTCTGACAGAAAAATGTAATTTTTTGGCCTGACCCCTTTTGTTCAGTAGTAAAAAGGTTTTAAAGATACATCGTGAGTTTTAAATAAGAAGCACCAGTAGGTTTGTTGGTGCTTTTTTTTGTTAAAAATCAAAACGTGCGACAAAAATAACGTACGATAATTTTGACGTACGTTAAAAACGACGCAGGTGTTAATAACCATAAAGACAGATTTTTGTAAGTTTTTATCTAAACTAGCTTTTTTTTGCTATAAAATCGAAGGAATTATGATAGAACAAATTTCTTTTGAAAATTATAAACTTTTCAAAGAACGGCAGGACTTGAAATGGAGACCTTTAGTAATAACGAAAAAATAACTTCCGCATTTGATTTTTCAATTGAATGTTTTTATCATAGGTTTTCAACCCATTACAAAGCAGCCCATCCTCTTCGAGGTTCACCCGTACGGGTTCATATTTGAAAAATGCGGAACTTATTTTTTCGTCGTCTCTTAGATGAAATGTTTGCA
>CAYMSC010000524.1:0-4312 GCA_964392805.1 uncultured Saprospiraceae bacterium | reverse complement strand
TAGGAGGATAGTCCCACGGATTGAACGGATAGGACTGATTTATACTGATTTTTTTTGAGGGTTTAAAATAGCCTAAACCGTAAAATAAAACAGTTATTCCTAAAGTTAATAAACTTTTCAAAAATTTGCTACTTTTAGCTCCGCTGCTAGGGTAATAATTTCTTCCATCATGGCTCGAATATGCACTTCTTTTGTCAATGGATTAATGACGGTTAATCTTAAATAGCGAACGTCATTTACTTCCGAAGAACTAATATAAAAATTGCCTTTTTGAACTACTGCATTTTGCAAGGCCAATTGGAAGGAATTATCCAGCCCAAATTTGGTGTAGAGAAAGCATAGAATATTTGATTCTGGTTCATACGGACAAGAAAAATCGGGGTGTGCATCAATAATTTGTCGAAATTTTTTAGTGATGCTATATTGATTGCTAACAAATTGGGCCAAACCTTTTTCGCCTTCTGCTGCTAAAACCCAAAATAATTTAGTGGCTATGGCAGCTTTAGTACATTCTACGGTATGGGTAATGATGTCATAACCGACGGCTTCTTTTTCATAAAAAAGATAACTGCCTTTTTGCTGGAAAGTGGTCGTTAAATTTCGGTAATCTTTGAACAAGACTGCTGCGCATAGGGTAGAAGTGCGCAACATTTTATGGGTATCCCAAACCAAAGAATTGGCACGTTTTACGCCTTTTAATAAATGTCGTTCTTTGGGGGAAACCAAAGCACTTGCTCCATGTGCACCATCGACGTGAAACCATAAGCCGTTTTCTTCGCAGAAATGCCCGATTTCGTCAATGGGGTCATAAAGTCCCGTTGCAGTGGCACAGGCATTGGCGACCACTGCCATTACTCTTTTGCCTTCTTCTTTGACTTTTTTGTAAATGGGTATTAATGCTTCTGGCTTCAAAACTTCCCATTGATTAACGGGTACTGGAATCATTGCCTTTTTGCCCATCCCCATTATTGAAATCGAGCGAGCGATACAATAATGCGCTACTTCTGAGCCTAAAACGACTAAATCATTGGGCGTACCTTCCATCCATGCTTCGGGAGCTATGACTGCTCTGGCTGCGGATAAGGCGGTCAAATTAGCTACAGAACCGCCATGTGTCAAAACGCCGCCGCCACTTTCTTTACCTTTCTTAAAATCTCCTAAGTGGCTGCCTTTAAACCAGCCTACTTTATCCAACATCCAATTGACAATCACATGTTCTACTGCTGAACCTGCTGGCCCCATTTCGTAGATAGCCATTGGATTATTAATCACACCATGCACAAAATCTGCCATACTGGATGCCACATGCGGTACGGCTACTTGATGGCCGATGTATTGAGGGTGGTGCATATGTTGCGTATTCGGCAAATAAACATCTAAAAAATTATGAACCCCTGCTGGCGTTATGCCTCCTTCTTTTATCCACTTTTCTAATTCCATGTCTTGAGCCAATTGTCCAATTGGTTTTTGAACAAGGACTTTGCCTTGTCCTGCTTGACTTTCAGCGAGGTAATTGGTTAGTTTTTGGACGACCACTTCGGCTACTGCTTTAAAATCTTGTGGGTTATTTTTCATTGACTATTTATGTAAGTGTTGATGAAAAAATTCAAGAACAAAACTACAAAAGGAAAACAATACTTTTATTCTATCATTTCTTTTCTTATCTTTATGACTGAATTTACTCCTCCCCTCCACTTACTTCCCATTATTTTTGACTATTTTACAAACATAAAGAACTTGTTTAGAAACTGAACAATAACAGGTTCGATGCAACAAACACTCTGCACAAACATGAGAAAACTAAACATTTTTGCAGTCCTAGCTTTAGGACTCACTGCCGCTGTTTTATTACTTACCAATTGGGGATTCAAATTATCCGAACAAAAGAATCAATTTTATCAAAAAAATCAAGACCTATCCGAGCAAGTAAAGGCTTTGGATGATTTGAAAGATGATTTACAAAAAGAGGTCGATACCTTAATGAATGCTTATGGGACAGCAGTTAAAAAGAACGAACTATTGGAGAAATTATTGAACAAAACAAAGCGGAAATTAACTGCTACTAAGGCTGATTTTCAGGAATTTAAACTGGAATCTGAATCATCTGTGCAAACGCTTAAAGAAAGTATTCAACAATTGGTTAAAGCTAAATCTACCTTAGAAGTAACCCTTCAAGAAAAAACAAGAACGAACGATGTGTTATTGGAAAAAGCAGGGATAGACCGTACTACTTTTCATAAGATTATGGACGAGACTACAGACCAAGAATTAGCATTCAAAGCACTTGAAAAAGAATTTACTATTGTACAAAAGAAACGGGATGAACTGGCTAGAGAACGCGATGCTAGAAGATTGATGGTAAAGTCTAATCAAAAACCAACTATTAGAAGAAAACTTTTTGCTACAGGGTTTAGAACGGAAACAGAAATGAAGAATGGAAAACTAACAGCTAAAGCTAAAAAAGTTCGTAAAGTGATGGTTAGTTTTAATTTGAATGAGGTGCCAGAATATCTTCTTGGCGAACAAGAATTATTTTTGGTGGTGAAAGATGCCGAAAGAAAACCACTTTTTAAAGATGCTGAAACAGTGAAAATAAAAATAAAGGGTCTATTAAAGGAAGTTAGAATTGTAAAGAAAAGAACCTTGAAATTAGATGAATCTCAGCGAGTAAATTTCAGACTTGAGGTGGAACGATTATATGCAGGTTATCATAAAGTCGAAGTTTATACTAAAAATGGCTTGTTAGGAGAGAGTAGCTTTAGAGTGGAAAAATAATGAATTGATTTTCATTTGTTAGTTTTCGATTATCGGTTTTGAAGGACTGCAAACTTGAATTTTTTGGATAGCTATAGAAATAAATAATACCTATTAGCAATGACTAAGAGCTTCCAGAACTCCAAGTTCTGGAAGCGCTAGACCAATAACTGAACACTACCGTCGTTTCAAATTAAAGATTAAAGAAATGACGTGAGAGTAGGTTTGGTTACGTTGTTCTCCAACGTCGGTGAAAGCATAATCAATTTTAAACTGTTGGATTTTCAGGCCGACGCCAATATTAGGTTGGATAGTTAGAAAATCGCTTGTATCAAAATTACTTTCTCTTTGGAAATTATTAACGCCTAATCGGAAGAATACTAAGCTTTTAAAATCAAGTTCAAAGCCAAGTGCTAAATCTAAACTTACGGGGTCAGCACTGATTAAGGTATTTCGTTGACCATCCGTAGTGGCTACCCAATCCATTTCTGCCAATAATCCCCATTTGTCGTTTAATTGGAATGGTCGAGCAATGCCTAAGGTAATTTGTGGTTTTGTTCTTTCTACGGAGTTGATAGGTAAATCATTTCCCGAAAGAGACAAGACATTTTTTTCTTCATCAGAAAGATTAAACGACCAAGCATTGAAGGTATTGGTGGCATCTTTGATGACCAATCCTACACGCCATTTTTTGCCAAAATACAAAGCCGAAGCATCTAATCCAAAGCCCCATGAATTGGCAAATGGGCCTATTTGTCTATAGATTACCTTTGCATTTCCGCCAACATATAATTCGCCTTTTTTGGTATTAATTTTTTGAGCATAGCTGCCAATAAATGCATAATCGGCAGAAGAGAAAGGAACAATATTATCGAAATTAATGGTGCCGTCGGCTTCAAAAAGACTCAAGGTATTTGGAATGTCATCAATACCAAAACGAATGACCGAGATGCCAAATTTGCTACCCTTTTTAGCTAATGGTAGAACTGCACCTAAATAATCAAACTTAGCAACGCCCGCAAATTGCTCCGTGTGCATCGCTCCAAATTGTGGTGCGTCTAAGTCTAATGCACCTAAGGCTGCTGGATTCCAAAAACCTGCAAAAACAGAGTTGGTGCTTGCTACGGTCGCATTACCCATACCTCTTGCTCTTGCTCCAATACCTATATTGAGAAATTCATTGGAAAATTTTTGAGCATTCACTTCTATTAGAAAAAAAATGGGAATTAGTAGAATTAAAGTATATCTTATTAATTTCATTAAATGCAATGTTGATTAACGTAGACATAAGAATGCTAAAAAATAAATTTACAAGTTTGAAATTATAAACTACTGATAGGCAGGACGTTTTTTAATTTTAATTTGCATTTTAATTTTAATTGATTCCTAAATTGTTGAGAATTAATTTTCTAAACGAAAAATAAGCTATGTATATTCTCAATTATATGTCTTTAACATCACAAATAACGTGAATTTTTCTGGTAAATTTATTTTTTCAATAAGACTAAGTAACGGCAAAACAATAACTTGAACATCTAGGACGGCTTCTTTTGATCCT
>CAYMSC010000523.1:0-4313 GCA_964392805.1 uncultured Saprospiraceae bacterium | reverse complement strand
GTTTAGGCTCTTAACAGAGCTTTGAAACCAATTCCGATACAAATCGGAATCGATAATTTGAAATGTCGATATATTTTTAAATCTAAATCTAAATCTAAATCTCAACCTCAAATTCAACCTCAATTCCTGCCGTAGGTGGCTTAAAACCTTGAAGTTGAAGTTGAAGTTGAGGTTTATTTAGATACTTAATGCTTCAAAACCCCATTCGTCACCACCTTCTGAGTAGGCGTTCGACCTGGATATTCTTTCAAAGCAACCTCTAAGCAGTCCATCGCTTTTTCGATAATATCAACACCCAATACATAAGCTAATCGCACCTCCTGTTTGCCTTTGCCGGGCGTCGCATAAAAACCACTAGCTGGGGCTAACATGACAGTCGATTTTTTATGTTCAAAATCCGTCAATAACCATTTACAGAATTTAACAGAATCATCAATTGGAATTTTAGCTAAAATATAAAAGGCACCATTCGGCTTTTTACAAATCACATCATCCATTTTAGACAATCGGCCAAAAATATAATCTCGTCTTTTGACGTATTCTATTTTCACTTCATTGATATAAGATTCATCCACATCCAAAGTGGCTTCTGCTAAAACTTGCCCAAAATGCGGCGGACTCAACCGAAATTCCGCATATTTATTGACGTTTTCTAAAATATTAGGATTTTTGGACACCAAAGCTCCTACCCTAGCCCCACAAGCAGAAAATCGCTTAGAAACAGAATCAATGACCACTACATGGTCTTCTAAATCTCTAAAATTAAGTACTGAGTAGAAATTATCTTCGTAAGAAAATTCTCTATATACTTCGTCTACAAAGAAAAATAAATCATTCTTTTTAACAATCTCTCCTAACTCCGCTAATTCTTCTTTTGTGTAAACACAACCTGTTGGATTGTTTGGATTACAAATAAAAATAGCCTTCGTTCGTGGCGTAATACAAGCTTCAAATTCTTTAGCAGAAGGCAAAGCATACCCCGTCTCAATAGAAGAAGTAATCGTTACAATCTTCACCCCAGAAACATAACAAAAGGCATTATAAATCGCATAAAAAGGTTCTGGAATAATTACTTCATCCCCTGCATCTAAGCAAGAAAACATGGAGAATAAAATTCCTTCTGAAGCACCGTTGGTAATAATAATGTCCTCATAACTTACATCAGCACCGAATTTTTTATAATACCCTACTAATTTCTTACGATAAGAGGTAAACCCTTTAGACGGACTATAAGGAACAATTTTATCGGCAGCGTTCCGAACGGCTTCTAATGCCAATGGTGGCGTATTTATATCTGGATTTCCGATATTTAAATGGTAAACATGCTTTCCCTTGGCTTTGGCAGCATCCGCATAAGGTCCTAAATGGCGTATGGGAGATGTGTAAGCGTCTTTTCCTCTTCGTGAAATTATTGGCATGATTAAAGTTTAACGGCAAATAGTCGAAGTCGCTTAATTTTACGCACTTTCTCCAACTATTTCCGATTAATGTAAAAATTTAAGTGTATTAAAATAAAAAGACCTATCCTGTTAAACTTGTACCCTTCAAAACAAACATAAGTTTCGGTTTTGGGGAGGTATGTAGGTTTTACATGATAGGTCTTTTAAATAGACTATGGCAAAGATAAAGGGAATTTTAGAGACAAGAAATACCCTATATATATTATTATAAAAAAATTATTATTATAAATCGTGAATGGTAAGTCCTAAAGGTAAAATTGACATTAGCTAGATAGTCATTAACTTTTTAAGCTTAGGCGAATTTAAGTCATTGCCCCCTGAAGTTGAAATTGAAATTGAAGTTGAAGTTGAAATTAATTTTTTGCCCCCACTCCATCCCCAATTCCCATTTCCATCAACTCCAATAGTTGGGCATCGTAGAAATTACCTCCATTTAGTATTAAAATATTAGGGTAGAACAAGGTATTTACCAAAAAACTCCTTTTCTTTGCAGCTAATTTTTTAAAAGTCCAAGTAAAACCGTATTTCTAAAATCAAAATTATTCTGGTAGATAAGTAGCAAAAACAAATAAACGGCTTTTCTAACTAGTATTTATTTTAAAATCGAAAATTAATAATCATGGCTAAATTAGATTTTGGCGGAACAGTTGAAAACGTTGTAACAAGAGACGAGTTTCCAGTAGAAAAAGCAAGAGAAGTGCTTAAGAAAGAAACGATTGCCATTATAGGATATGGAGTACAAGGTCCTGGTCAATCAATGAATCTTAGAGATAACGGTTTTAATGTCATCATTGGACAAAGAAGCCCATCTAAATCATGGGACAAAGCCGTAAATGATGGTTGGGTACCAGGAGAAACTTTATTCAGTATTGAAGAAGCTTGCGAAAAGGCAACAATCATTCAATATTTATTATCTGATGCTGCACAGATTGCAATGTGGCCAACTATTAAGAAGCATTTAACACCAGGAAAAGCATTATACTTTTCTCATGGCTTTGGTATCACTTATAAAGAAAGAACAGGTATCATCCCTCCTAAGGATGTAGACGTCATTTTGGTTGCACCAAAAGGGTCAGGTACTAGTTTAAGAAGATTATTCGTTGCAGGTAGAGGCTTAAACTCTAGTTACGCAATTTTCCAAGATGCAACGGGCAATGCTTTTGATAGAGTTGTTGCTTTAGGTATCGGAGTTGGTTCAGGCTATTTATTCGAAACAACTTTCAAAAGAGAAGTATACAGTGATTTAACAGGAGAAAGAGGTACTTTAATGGGTGCTATTCAAGGCTTATTCGCTGCTCAATATGATTTATTGCGGTCAAGAGGACATTCTCCTTCTGAAGCCTTCAATGAAACAGTAGAAGAAGCAACGCAGTCTTTATACCCACTAGTCGCAGAAAACGGAATGGATTGGATGTATGCCAACTGTTCTACGACTGCACAAAGAGGTGCATTAGATTGGTGGAAAAAATTTAGAGATGCAACAAGGCCCGTTTTCGAAGAGTTATACGATAGTGTAGCAACAGGAAACGAAGCACAATTGTCTATTGACTCTAATAGTAAAGAGGATTACCGTGTGAAGTTAGAGGCTGAATTAGAAGAAATGAGAGAGTCAGAAATGTGGAGAGCAGGCCGTACGGTAAGAAGTTTGAGACCAGAGAATGCTTAATTTTTTTAGGTTTTCTTAGCAGATATAAAAGCCATCTCGTTTTCGAGATGGCTTTTTTGTTTATATTTAGCCCAAGGACAGAAAATTATTTCCAAAAACGGAATTTTGATTGCTTTAACAAATGTTAAAAATAATGAAGTTAAAGGATGCTAACAAGTTGAATTGTCATGAAATGAGACGATTAGCCTATATCCAAGAAAGCCAGATTTATAAAATATAATTGATTATAGAAAATTGTAGACATTATTATCAATCATATCTATTCAATTACTCGAGAAGAAATACACCGAGTAAAATTGTATCTTAGCAATTTTAATCAGAATAATGAAATGAGCAATCCAGGGCTATTTAGACTAACACATTCAAATAGAGATTTTACTACTAAGAAAACTTGGGGCAAAAATCAATTTAATTCCTCATTTCCAGCAGCTTTAACTGCTTACTTAGAATCAAAAGGATTGGATTGTAAGTATTTGAAATTATCTAAAACGTTAAATATTAAACATGAATTTTTAACCGTCAAAGATTTTTTCGGACAGAATTCTGACTCTGATGATTTATTTTATGCTTTTGAAACGCAATTTTCACCTTATCAGCAGCTTGTTGTAGGTACACTTCCGAGGGTTGACTTAGTAACTCAAAGTAGAAAGGATGGTTCATGCCTTTCCTCTATTGAAATAAAATTAACGGCATTACCTGATAATACAACTTGCGAATTAGAAGAAAATAAATATGGAAGTGAAATTGTGATAAGACCTGATACCATAGTTTACTTAGCGTGTAGTATTGCTTCAAAATTTAAGCGTTCCAGAGAAAAGTTAAAGCAAATATTTAGTAATAAATATTCAAGCATTATAGATTGGACTGAAGGAATAAATGTGCAACCGCATTTATCTAAAATGATTAAAGACATTAATTCAATCTGTCTTTTAATGGTAAAAAAACAAAACCCTTTAATACTACAACCAATTTGGAAAACAAACGGCAAATCTCCTCGATTAACTAAAAATTGTTTAGATGTATTTGTTTGGAGTGATTTGGCATTTACGAGACTTTTTGTCGACGCTACAAATTCTGAAATAGAACGAAATAAAACAAATATTTCAAGACAATCAAGAACAGTTATATGGCTAGGTGCTTCTGAAATTTTAGCCTATGGAACGGCTGTAAAACTATCTTAAAATAGA
>CAYMSC010000522.1:0-4347 GCA_964392805.1 uncultured Saprospiraceae bacterium | reverse complement strand
ATTTCGGTATTTTCCAAAGATGGTTTAGCACCAATCGCTCAAGAACTCCACAAATTAGGCGTAAAAATGTATTCTACTGGTGGCACTCAAAAGTTTATTGAAGGCTTAGGATTACCTGTCACTTCCGTAGAAAGCGTAACTTCTTATCCATCTATTTTAGATGGGCGGGTAAAGACTTTGCACCCTAAAGTATTTGGTGGGTTATTGGCAAGAAGAGAAGCGTCCCACTTAAATCAATTAAAAGAATATGAGATTCCAGAAATTGATTTGGTCATTGTAGATTTATATCCATTTGAAGAAACGGTCGCTAGTACAGATGATGAATCGGCGATTATTGAGAAGATTGATATTGGTGGGATTTCATTGATTCGGGCTGCTGCCAAAAATTTTAAAGATGTCGTTGTTGTACCTTCGAGAGAGGAGTACGGAATGATTCAGGAATTATTGGTAAACAAGCAAGGATTTACAGACGAGACAGAGCGAAAAGAATTGGCAAGAAGAGCCTTCAAAGTATCTTCCAACTATGATGTGGCAATTTTTAACTACTTCAATGAAGGAACGGCAGATTTATCTTTCAAATATAGTATTCACCGTTCGGACATTTTACGGTATGGCGAAAATCCACACCAAGAAGGGGTATTTTTCGGCGAGTTCGATGAGATTTTTGTAAGACTAGGCGGAAAGCCAATTTCTTATAATAATCTTGTGGATATTGATGCAGCGGTTCAAATCATGCGAGAATTTAAAGATGCAGAACCAACGTTTGCGATTTTAAAGCATACCAATACCTGCGGTTTGGCATCTAGTGACACCCTTTATAATGCTTGGACAGCCGCTCTAGCTTGTGATAACGTCTCCGCTTTTGGAGGAATTTTCATCTGTAATAAATCTGTTGATTTAAAGACGGCGGAAGAGATTAATAAATTATTCTATGAAGTATTAATTGCACCAGATTTTGACTCTGATGCCTTTGACTTATTATCAAAAAAGAAAAAGCGCGTCTTATTAAAAATTAAAGATTTTTATGTCGGCAAGCGTAGTTTTAGAAGTTTACTGAATGGTGTAGTCGAACAAGATATGGACTTGAAAGCAGAAGTAGCAACAGAATTGAAGCAAGCAACGACCAAAGCACCAACGGCAGCAGAAATAGAAGATTTATTATTTGCTTCTACCAGTGTCAAGCACTTAAAATCTAATGGTATTGCTTTAGTAAAAAACAAGCAACTTATCGGAATGGGCTGTGGACAACCATCGAGAGTAGATGCTTTGAAACAAGCCATCGTGAAAGCTAAAGCTTTTGGTTTTGATTTGAAAGGAGCGGTAATGGCATCTGATGCTTTTTTCCCATTCCCTGATTGTGTAGAAATTGCAGACAAAGAAGGTATCACAGCGGTTATTCAACCGGGTGGTTCGATTAGAGATAAAGATAGTATCGCTTATTGTGATGCAAATGGGATGTCGATGGTAATGACAGGGACTCGGCATTTCAAACACTAAAAGAGAAGTCAGGGGTCAGACCACTGCGTTGTCAGACCGCTACGCTGTCAGATGGCACATAACCGCTGACCTCTGATAGTTTATGTAATAAACGGTCTGACTTCTGACCTCTTAAAAAATAAAATATGCGAACATTAAGTACTATAGGAGACCCAACATTTATCAAAAAAGAATTGAGTAGTTTAGATCAGTTCTTTATGAAATATTTGAAGGATGAGCGAGACTTGCCTTTTATTTATTTGATGATAAAGTTATCGTTGATGTTTATTACAACGGCGATTGTTTTGTTTTCGATTGAAGCAGGGACTACCCTCTGGTGGGTGTTGGCAGTAGCTTATGGCGTTGGCTTATTAATTTTTACTGGGCCGTTTACTTTGATGCTTCATAATACGAGTCATAGGCCCTTATTTAAGCGAGAACACAAATGGGGTAATCGACTGATTCCTTGGGTTTTATGTCCATTTATGGGGCAATCTCCAGATACTTATTTTGCCCATCATATAGGCATGCATCATGCTGAGGCTAATCTTGAGCCCGACTTAAGTTCGACGATGAAATATCAGCGAGATAATGTATTGCATTACTTACATTATTTCATTCACTTTCTATTTTTGGGTGTAATTCAGTTGGTCATGTATCATCGAGATACCAATAAGAAAAAGTTTATGAAGCAGGCGATGATTGGTGAGTTAACCTTCTTAGCAATATGGGCAATAATGTTGTATTTCAACTGGCAAGCGACCCTTTTGGTTTTTATCTTACCGACAATTATCGTTCGTTTTGCGATGATGTCAGGTAATTGGGCACAACATGCTTTTATAGATGCTAGTCAGCCAGAAAATAGTTATTTGAATAGCATTACTTGTATCAACACGGTGTATAATAAAAAATGTTTTAACGATGGCTATCACATCGGGCATCACTTAAAGCCACATATGCATTGGACGGATATGCCTGAAGATTTTCAAAAAAATATTGATAAATATATTGACCATAAGTCAATCGTTTTTGAAGGCATTGACTACTTTGCTATCTGGGCATTATTGATGGTCAAAGCACACAAAACACTGGCTGGTTATGTCGTGAATATTGGAAATACTTATAGTTCTAAAGAAGAAATTGTAGCTTTATTGAAAGAACGATTGAAGAAGATTGATTGATGAGTTGCAGATTACGGGATTTCTAATTATTTATTGGTCAATTGTGTCTTTCTTGGAAAATGATTAAATTTGTTAAAAAGCACAAGATATGACTATAATATCAAAAGATATATCGGTAGTTACTCCAACAGATTCGGGCACTTTAGTTTCCTTTGAAGATTATATGAAATTGTATTATAACGCAGAAGATGGATTTAAGTATGAATGGAATAATGGGAAAATAGAGAAAACAGCCAATATGAACCAAGCACAAACCGCTATTCTTAATCTTTTGATGCGATTATTTATTAAAACGAAAACTTTTCAAGAAGGAGGACAATGGAATCCAGAAGTTGATATGTGGACTAATAAAACGCAGTTTAGAAGACCTGACTTGTCTATCTATCATGCTCACCAAGAAAAAGGTCTAATTAACGAGGAAAATGAAATAGCTCCGTGGATTGGTGAAATAATTTCTCCATCAGATAATATAAATACAGTCAATGGAAAACTGCATGAATATTTCGCCGCAGGAGTTCAAGTTGTTTGGCACATATTTCCGTCTTTAGATGAAGTCTATGTTTACACAGCACCAGATGAAGTAACCATTTGTCGAGGCAATAGAATCTGTAGCGCAAAACCTGCCTTAGATGACTTTGAAATCAGTGCAGAAGATATTTTTGCTTACAAAAAACACCTTAAAAAAAGAGGCCTAATTGAATAGTAAAAACCTCACCATTCTCCAAGAATTTATTACTCATAATTATAACAAAAATATCGCGCTACTAGCCTTCAAAAAAAAGCTAGTAGAAGGCTATGATAATCGCTTTGTACTTAATCAACTATACGGTAAACAAAAAGCAAAAAATAAACTTCCCTATCTTTTTAATAATAATGAAGTCCTCTACCCTACTAAAGTATCTGTAGAACAAAGTTCCTCTGAAAAAACAGCCCTTTGGAAAACCAATTTGGTTAGTGGAGATTCTTTATTAGACATGACTGGTGGTTTTGGGGTCGATACTTATCATTTCTCCAAACGCATCAAACAGGTTACTTACCTCGAAAAAAATGCTGAGTTATTCAATATTGTTACCCATAATTTTGATGCCTTAAAAGCTAAAAATATTACCCCTATCAATGAAGATTCTTTATCCTTTTTAGAAAATACTCCTCAAAATTTCGATTGGATTTATTTGGACCCTGCTCGTAGGGATGAAGCAGGAGGTCGCAAAATAGGTTTAGCAGGATACTTCCCTAATTTATTGGATATTCAGGAATTATTATTCCAAAAAACAAAGCAAGTTTTAGTCAAAGTCTCTCCGATGTTGGATATTCAACAAGCGATTCAGCAATTGGGAACGGTGCAAAAAGTGATTGTTTTAGCGGTGCAGAATGAGGTAAAAGAACTCCTCTTGGTGCTAACTAAAGTAGGAGATACTTTGAAAGTATCTCCTACTTTTAACGCCATTAATCTAAAAAAAGACGGAACAGCGATAAAATACCAACCTTCAGCTAATTGCGACCGAGCTGACTTAATTTTTAGTTATCCTAAAAAATATATTTACGAACCGAATGCCGCCATTTTAAAGGCAGGCCTATTTAGTGAAATAGCTATTGATTATAGTTTGGCAAAACTTCATCCTAATACCCATTTATACACTTCGGAAAAATTAATCACAGATTTCCCTGGGCGTATTTTCATTTGCAAAGC
>CAYMSC010000521.1:0-4358 GCA_964392805.1 uncultured Saprospiraceae bacterium | reverse complement strand
GATTATTAAAGGACAACGGATTAAATATTTCATACTATTAAAATCAACTTATCAATTTTAATCTGATTATCCAGAATAGAAAAGCAGTTTAAAATCACATGATTACCCACAATGTATAAACCATATTTTCTCTTATTAATCATTGTCCTATTCGGTTGCGCCCCCGAAAAAGACGAAGCCACCCAAAAAATGGCGGACGACCTACAGGAGTTACATGTCCGTTCCTTCTCCAACATCAGATACCCTTATCATAATGGGCTGCGGGCAGATGCGTATGCAAAGCAATTAAAAGGCATTCCTGAGACAGCCAATATAAAACTACGCTACCAATATTTTGAGCAATTAATTAATGCGGGTAGACTAGAAGAAGGCATTACTAAAATAGAAACATTTTTAGGTGACCAAGTTTGTACTCGGGCAACCTTGAAATACTACCAACTTTTAGGGACGGCTTACATGCAGTTGGCAGAAGATGAAAACTGCGTCCATCATTCAGGTGATTTTGCCTGTGTGATGCCGATGACCGCAGATGCAATTCATGAAAAAACAGCGGGGTCAGAAAAAGCAGTGTTGATATTTGAAAAAATATTAACCACTTTTCCTAGAGAACATGGCGTTCAATGGTTATTAAATATTGCCTATATGACTTTGGGAAAATATCCTGCAAATGTTCCTAGCCAATGGTTGATTGAAGTGGAAAATAAAACCCCGATAAAGGATAAAAACAAACTGCCAAATTTTAATAATTTAGCAAAAAAATATGGAATTGACGAATTGGGACACGCAGGTAGTTGTGCAATGGAAGATTTTGACAAGGATGGTTATTTAGATATTATTGCTTCCTCTTATTATTTGGATGAACAACTGAAGTATTATAAAAATAAAGCAGGAAAAGGCTTTGAAGATGTAACTCAACAAGCTGGTTTGCAAGGCATTACAGGCGGTTTAAATTTTATTCATGGTGATGTCAATAATGATGGCTATCCAGATTTATATATAACAAGAGGTGGTTGGCTGAGTAAATATGGTACTTTCCCAAACTCTTTACTGCTCAATGATGGACAAGGAAATTTTGTGGATAGAACAGAAACTTTTGGATTGTTAGAAAATTCCCCCTCTCAAACTGCCGTTTTTGCAGACTTTAATCTGGATGGCTGGCTAGATTTATTGGTAGGATATGAGGCAACAGGTGGTTTAAATTTTCCTAGTAAATTATACCTCAACCAAAAAGGCGAAAGATTTATAGATTACACGAAGGAAGCAGGGATTGAAGTGCTTAAATATGTCAAAGGGGTCACCGTAGGAGATATAGATAATGATGGCTGGCAAGATATTTTTTGTTCCGTTTTTGAAGGAAAAAATATCTTATTAAAGAATAATGGAACGACCAATAATAAATTGACTTTTTCCGATGTAACGGAAGCATACGGTGTAGCGGAACCTGTCAATAGTTTTCCTTGTGTATTTTTTGATTTTGATAATGATGGTTGGGAAGACCTTTTTGTATCGGGCTATTATACCAGAAAACAAGCCCATATTTTTAAATCTGTGGCGATGGATTTTATAGGCTTAGAAACCAATCGCTCAAAACCCATTTTTTACAAAAATATCGAAGGAAAACGCTTTGAACCGATAACCAAAAAACTTGGCTTAGATAAAGAATTATACACAATGGGTTTTAATGTAGGTGACTTAAATGGAGATGGTTATTTAGATTTATTTTTGGGAACGGGCGAATTTAACTTAACCTCTGTCATGCCCAATCGAGTCTTTTTAAACCAAGCAGGACAACAATTCCAAGACGTAACCTTTGACCGAAAATTTGGACAAATTCAAAAAGGACATGGCGTATCTTTTGGGGATGTTGATAATGATGGGGATGAAGATATTTACCACGTGGTCGGAGGGGCGATGCAAGGTGATATTTTTCATAATATGCTCTATGAAAACGAAGGCAATGAGCATCATTGGGTGACCTTAGAATTGATAGGACAAACAGCTAATCGGACGGCTGTTGGTACAAAGGTCACTTTATTTGTGGGCAACCAACAAATTCATCGAGTAGTGAATACGGGTGGAAGTTTTGGGAATAATAGTTTGCAATTGGAAATAGGACTGGGAACTGCTAACAAAATAGATTCGATGATAGTTGATTGGGCAGTGATGCCTCGGAAAATAGCCCGTTTTTATGATTTAGAGGGGAATAGACGGTATGTTATTACGGAAGGCGAGGAATTGGTTAGTGATAATTTTTAAGATATCGAACCTATTCTAGGGAATATTCAAGGCAATGTATTCAATCCTCACGATAGCGAAGAAGAAGTATTAGGCTTTTTTGGAGCGGCAGCCGTGGACACTATTGAATTATTGGTATTAAGTGCAGAAGTTGGAAGCCCTCGACAGAAATGTACGGAATTTTCTCAATTTTTGCAGATTTGTACGAGCTGTCTTAGTGCATCCAATAGTTCATTGGTTAAGCCATCTTGTTTTGATTAATTTTACTCATTTTATTGACAATCACAAATGACAAAAGGACTTATTTATTAGTAAAATTTACAACTTTAAGCCAAAAAAATAGTTAGCTTTGAGACTTGATAGTGCATTAAAAATGAACTAATGAATAGTTTATAATTGCATTAAAAGTTTAATTGTCAAAGAATCGATTGTTGATTCGGGCTGGCCATAAATAATGATTTTTCTGACTTGCAAAGTTTTCAAAACTTGGTAAGTCTTGGGAATGAAGACTTTTTAAGTTTTGAGTATTTGCGGTCAACCTACACTACCTACCATAATAGGACGATAAAATTATGACCAAACTATACCCATTCTTTTTTCTACTAATCACCTTTCTTGCCTGCCAACCAGAAAAGCCTGATCGTTGGGAAATGGCAATTCCTATAATAGGGTCTAATTCCTCTCCAAAAGCAACGGACTTAAATCAAGATGGTGTACTGGACATTGTTGTTGGTGCAGGCAGAAATGAATTTCAAGCTTCCAAATATGGTATTATTGCGATTAATGGTGCCAGCGGAGATACCCTGTGGACTTATCCTTGTATCGACCAAATGTATGGGGGAGCGGTATTTTTGGATATTTCTAAAGACGGAATTGATGATGTTTTTATGGTTGGTAGAGAGAAACAATTATATGCCTTAAATGGTGCGACGGGGGAGTTAATCTGGAAATATGAATTGCTATCTGATGAGTATAATAGCTTGGGCTTAGCCAGATTTAATTTTTATAATCCGGTATTAGTAGATGATTATTCCCAAGATGGTATTCAAGATTTACTAGTAGTTAATGGGGGCAATGTACGTGCTGCCCCTGGCGATTCGTTGAATCGACATCCCGGCACCTTGATGATTATGGACGGTGCGAATGGAAATATTATTGCCATAGACACAATGCCCGACGGAAAAGAAACCTATTTGGCTCCAACTTACCATGATTTTGATAAAGATGGTATTAAGGAAATTATTTTTGGAACAGGCGGCGAAACGATTACGGGCGCATTATATGTGACGGATGAAAAAGCATTACTGAATAATGATATTTCCAAGGCTAAAAAATTAATGGAAATCAACAATACACATGGTTTTATAGCACCACCTGTTGTCACTGATCTTACTGCCGATGGTATCAAAGATATTATTGCACTCGATCACGGT
Source organism: uncultured Saprospiraceae bacterium (assembly GCA_964392805.1). Classification (GTDB taxonomy): domain Bacteria; phylum Bacteroidota; class Bacteroidia; order Chitinophagales; family Saprospiraceae; genus JAFMDF01. The sequence goes on along the minus strand of CAYMSC010000521.1, from coordinate 690 downwards.
GGCGTCATAGCTGCCTTTGATGGCAAAAGTTATCAACAATTGTGGAAAACGACTGTGGAAAACATAGAATTGAATGCCCAGCCAAGTGTTGGGAATTATAATGGAGATGACATTCCCGATATTTTTATTAATGGTGCAAAAGGAAAATGGCCCAGAAATACAAGCTCAGCGCAATTTTTCTTAGATGGGCGAAACGGCGAAATTATTGCTAAATACAATGTAGGTTGTGCAGGATTTGCTAGTTCTATTTCCCTAGATATTGATAATGATAATGTAGAAGAAGTATTATTACCGATCAACGATTATAGTTGCCGCAGAAATAATACGCTATATACGATTACTTGGCTACATCTTTTTGAAGTAGATACTGCTTACCAACTGACCCAAACTTTGATTCCTGGCAAAAATATTAGTTCCACCCCATTTGTTGGCGATTTAGATGGAGATGAGCGAATAGACTTGGTGTATATTGTAAACGAAAATGTAAGAGTAATTTATGAATTTTTAGGCTTGCGCGTTAAACGCCTAGAATTGAATGTTCGGATGCCCAAAGAAAAATCTTGGAATCAATATCTAGGACCTGATTCAGATAACGTTTATTGATTCAAGATTACTGAATTTACCTAGAAAGGTACTGCGGTGAAAAGTATGGGGGCATGTAAAACTATGGTTGATGAATAACTACAAGTG
>CAYMSC010000520.1:2717-4365 GCA_964392805.1 uncultured Saprospiraceae bacterium | reverse complement strand
ACTGCCGTATTACAATCACCAATACCATCCAAAACCAATGTGATAGGTGCACTTCCACCTTGTGGCACTTGGCTTATCATTACTTGGACACTCTCTTCATTTTCTCCAAAGGTGGTCCCTTCAAATTCCCATGAAAAACCTCGAACATTAACCGTATCTATAATTGTTGCTGTTACAATATCTCCTACACAAAAATTAGTACCTGACAATTGAATGCCTGCTGACGGTCCTTCGTCAAAAAAGAAATCTCTAGTGACTATATCATCACAACCATTAGAAGTTGCAACAGTTAAACTTACTGTGAAATTTCCTGGTTGGAATGCTGCATCTACGCTTGAACCTACACCAGAACCTCCATTACCAAAATCCCAACTTTGCGAAAGCGGAACTAAAGAAGTAGAAGCATCTGTAAAAGTTACGGTACTTGGAGCACATAATTCTGTTTCGTCATCTACACTAGACGTAAAAGCAGCAGTTGGAAAATCTTGCACACTCACCATTATATTTTCTGTACCCCCACATCCAGTAGAAGTTTCTGCATAATCTAAGGTGATGGTAAAACTCCCCCCTTCCTCAAATGTTGCTACTGCTTCTTCCGTATTTGCTGTTTGACCATTTCCTAAAGACCAATCAAAAGTTAATGGGCGATTTTCCCCATCTCTTATAAATGGCGTTGCCCTTACAGACACGCTTTCTCCTGCACAAATCGTTAGGTCCCCTGCAACAATCTGGCTTTCAGGGGTATAAAAATCAATTACCTTCTGGTCACTAGCGGGGCAACCTGCATCATCCTCTATATTTAAAGCAATCGTAATTTGTTCTTGTCCGGGGTCAAAAGTATAAGTATAGAAGCCCGGATTTTCTTCTTCTGACATCCCTACTCCATCGCCAAAATCCCACATAAAAGATTCAATACTTTCAGAAGTGGTACTAGATTCTATATTAGAAAAATTAATACTCAGCGGCGCACAAACTTCTGTTCTATCAATATCAAAAGAAACCATTGCCTCATGCACAATAATTGGATAACTCGCCGTATCTGTACAGCCATTCACATCTTCCACCACTAAATCAATTACATACCTACCTGTATCTGGATAAGAAATATCCTCTACGGTAAATTGGCTCGTTGTTACTGGTCTCAAACTTGGTTCATTAAAAAACCAGGTGAAGCCTCGGAAACAAGAGGTATCAAAATCAACGGACGGTTCACTATTCAGCATCACAGGTATTCCTCTACATTGCAACATTTCAACAGGTCCCTCTGCCACTACATTTCTAATTTGAATCAAAGCAGTATCTGTTGAGATAGGGCAACCAGTAGACGTATTTTCTGCAGTTAGGATGACCGTAAAATCTCCTGTTGTGGCATAGTCATGGGTTTCTACGGTATCTGTTCCTGTTGTATTATCCCCAAAAGCCCAATTAAGCGTGGTTGCATCTTCACTTGCGCTTGTAAACATCACGGTATTAGGCGTATCACAACGCATCATATACTCGATATTGGCAAGCGGTCCTCTCACGTCTATAAAATCAGTTTGGGTAATAGAATCTAAACAACCATTATAACCAACCACCAACTGCACATCAAAAGTACCCGTTTCTGATTCAAAAGGAATCAATGGGTTCGCTTCGGAAGAACAATGAG
>CAYMSC010000520.1:0-2617 GCA_964392805.1 uncultured Saprospiraceae bacterium | reverse complement strand
ATATATTCATGCGCATCAGCAGTAGGAAAATTAGCCATTTGACCGTCCCCATAAATCCATTCAAAATTTGTGATTGGTAAAGTAGACTGACTTGAGTCTGAAAATTCTACGGTCAGTGGTGCACAACCAAACACCGTATCAGGCATAAATCTGGCAAAAGGAATATCTAAAATTATTTCTGCTTCAAATTCAGCCGTACAACCAGCGGTCGTGGTTATGGTTAAGCTAGGATTAAATGGAAATTCTCCATTTTCATCGTATGGGGATTCATTATCTGCAAAATATTCGTGAGTTGGATTTTGTCCGACCTCTGTACTATCATCTCCAAATTCCCATTCATACGTCGACCCTGCTATCGGAAAGTTAGGCGAAAAAGCAACAGACAGCGGCTCAGAACAACCAAAAATTGGGTCCGCCGTAAAAGCAGCATTCACATCTTGTGCAAAAACAGTTATCGTGGTATCTTGCATGCAGATTCCACCTTCTGCTATTACATTCAAATTAATAGCATAAGTTCCACCAACGGGGAAATTATAAGATGGACTTGCTTCTGTAAATGTCTCATTTACTGGACCAGTTAACGTCCATTCATAGGTTCCAGCAGAAGAAAGATTTCTAATTTCGATGGTATCTCCTACACAAACCGTATCGGCAATTTCAAAATTAGGAGTGGGCAAACCGACACTAATTATTTGAGTGGTAGTATTTGAACATCCGTTTTCATTCGTAACAGTTAAAGAAACAACATGATTTCCATCCCCGTAAACTTGATTAGGTGGATTTTCTTCGTTTGACTGATTTCCATTGTCGAAATCCCATAAGTAAGTCAAATCAGTCCCTTCGGTATCATTTCCAAATACGACCTCATAAGGTCCTACACATGCACTTGGACTAGGGTCAATCGTAAAAGCAGCCATTGGAGAAGCGTCAATAATAATCGCTTCTTCAAATTCTCTAGAAGCATCACAATTAGTTGCATTGGTTTCAATACTCAGGGTTACGCCAAATTGACCTGCAATCGCATAATCATTTTCCGTAGTCGTTCCAACGGCACTAGTTCCATCTGGAAAAACCCAACTGGTTCTTACTAAATCAACACCATCTGGAATATTAGTCGTATTGGTCAACACCACATTCGCAGGTGCACAAGCCACTTCTGGGTCTTGGGCAAAAGATACAGTAGGAGTTTCAAATACATTAATAGTAACCGTACCTATAACATCCCCACCTTGTTCATTACTAAATGTCACTTCGTAAATACCGGGTTCTATAAAAGTATTTGTCGGATTAGCTTCAGTAGAAGTAGCACCAGTTTGAAAGTCCCAAAAAAAGCTAGTTGCATTTTCAGGAGCAGTAAAGTCAATAGAAACAGGTGCGCAGGCTACTGTTTCAGAAGCGGTTTGAGCAAAACCATTTAAGGTTACTCCTAAGCAAAAACAACAAACTAAAAATTTTAAAAATGCGTCTTTCATAATTTCGGTTGAATGAATATCGATGGTCGTATTATGGTCTTTTAATATTGATGCTACAAAAAAACAATTTATTTTGGACAACTGACTCAAAAATTAGGCGGCAAGATGTCATTTTTAAATTATTTCCCAAAAAAAATGTCTGAAAAAATCACGGATTGTATTGTAAGTTGCGGAAGTTGGGCAAAATAGCTAAGTTTGCCCGAAATGTTGCTATCTTTATAGCTGTTTTTCTTAGTAACAACAAAAATATAAGTTTCCATACTTTTCATCAGATATTAATTTAACATATGCAGTATCTAAAATCTTTACTTGGCGCATTTTTAATGATTCTATTTTGCTCCACTACTATCAATGCTCAAAAGAAATCTCTGCCGTGTCTGAACAAGCAATTTGAAGTTGTAGCCAATATTGTAATCACAGAAGGAGATACCTTAGGGGTTGAACCGGATAGTATCTTAGCCGTAATGGGTAGAGTCAATGAATTATTCGCGCCTGTTTGCATTTCTTTTAATATTTGTGAATTAGATACCATTACAAATTTTAGATATGACTCGGTGCAAGTATTTGAGTGGGACGAGATGCAAGTAGTTTATCACCAACAAAGGAGGATTAACATGTTTTGGGTTTCCCAATTTGATTTCGATAATACGCTATGTGGCGTTTCTGAACTGGGGGGTATTGGAAATACAGAAAACGGTGGTATCTTAATGATGAAAGGAGAATGTGTGAATGAATTTGCCATCGCTCACGAATTAGGCCGATTCTTTGGTGTACCTTATACGATTGGTGACGGAGAAGAACAAACGGAAGAATTGGTCAGAGGTGAAAATTGCGAAACCACTGGTGATTTATTATGTGATACGCCTGCTGACCCCTACGAAATAGGAGACGAAGTTTCTACTTATGTCAATGTTGAAAATAATTGTCGATTCATTAATAATAAGCGAGATAATGCTAATGATTGGTATACTCCTCATGTTGGTAATATCATGTCTTTTTACCAAGATGAATGTAAATGTGATTTCTCAGATGGTCAATACCGTTTGATGGTAGCTAATTATTTGGCAACAAATCCAAGACTCTATTAATTTAGTTCCTTAGAAATTATTTTCTGCGCATCTGTGGCAGGAAATAGTTCTAAGGAA
>CAYMSC010000519.1:0-4383 GCA_964392805.1 uncultured Saprospiraceae bacterium | reverse complement strand
AAGAACAAACTAAAACCACATCTTTGGGTACCTTATTTATTACCTGCTCCCTAAAAAAGAAGTCAAGTAAATAAAGGGGAATCTCCATCCTAAACAACTCACAGAATCATCCCCGACTTAAGGGCAGGCAAGTTAAAAAATCAACACAATATAGGTAAAAAGACATTTTGTCGAATCAAAAGCAATAAACAGGGTTCAACTTGATAAAATTTAATACATTACCAAAAAATGATTAAATTTAAGAAATGAGCTAGTTTATAAAAATATAATATCCTAGACATTTACGATTAAATATAAGACGTATACGAAGTTTTTATTTTGACGCTGAAGGACACTGTTTGAAGTTATGATTAATTATGTTTTCTTACAAAAATTTATGTTAATCTTATGTTTCGACCTATAAAAAAGGAAACATAAAAAATCATAAAAGTCAGCGTCTCTCAGCGTCAATATACACATTATCAAAATTTCGTACAGCCCTTATTAAATATTATTTTTTCAAACTTTCTAATTTGATAGTCAATTATTACGCATGATTAAGTTTTTTGCATGGTTAGGTTGCCTTTGTTTGTCATTCACTCTATTGGCGCAAAATGAAGATAGGATACGAACGGAAAATGATTTAGGGGCTGAAGATTTGATTAAAAACGTATTCATCAAAGGAAATTGTAGAAATGTAAGCAACATAAGCGCCATTGGGGATGAAATAGTTAGTATCGGACAATTTGAGAATGGTGGAGAGATTATCAATATTAATGATGGTATTATCTTGACAACAGGAGATATTGCCTTAGCAGAAGGGCCAAACAATGATAATGAAGCAACGCTTTCCCTAGGTACGGTTAGTACTGATTCTGACCTTAGTGAATTGGCAACCGACAGTCTTTTTGATGCCACAGGAATAGAATTTGATTTTGTGCCAATAGGTAACCGAGTTACTTTTCGATATGTTTTTGCGTCCGAAGAATATTGTGAGTTTGTAGGTACCGCATTCAACGATGTATTTGGTTTCTTTGTTAGTGGGCCTGGTATTAATGGCGAATTCGATAATAATGCCATCAATGTAGCAATCGTGCCAGAAACAGATGACGTAGTAAGCATCAATACGATAAATCACTTAGATAATAATAACTTTTATGTTAACAATGCCACAAACATAGATGCGGAAAGTTGTGACATTGATTTTGTTGCATTATTCGCAGACTTCATCGAATATGATGGATTCACCGTTCCACTGACCGCTTCTTTTGAAGTTATCCCCTGTGAGACTTACCATATTCGTTTAATTATTAGTGATGTTGGAGATGATAGACTAGATTCAGCCGTATTTTTAGAAACCAATAGTTTTGATTTAGGAGAACCCGTAAGTGTCCGTGCCGAAGTACCTGGCAGTAGTGAGCCTATTGCCTATGAAAATTGTATAGATGGGCAATTTGTTTTTACCCGAAATCCCTTGAGTGATATCAGAGAAACCGTAACCGTAGCATATAATATCAGCTCAGATAATGAAGCGATTAGCGGGGTTGATTTTGTAGAAATTCCGATGAGTGTAACCATTCCCGCTGGAGAAACCTCCGTTACTTTACCCGTCACTGTTATTGAAGATGATATCACGGAAGGTATTGAAGATATAAAGTTAGAATTAGTATATGATTGTGATTGTATTGATGCTATGGCAACCGAATTATTCATCGATGAAGTCGACGATTTATCCGTAAATTTTGAAAACATAACGGTATGTGCCAATCAAACATTTAGCATTACACCAGAAATAAGTGGAGGCGTTGCTCCTTTTAATTTTCTTTGGGAAACAGGTCTAGATACAAGTATATTCCAAGGAAGTGTGACTGAACCCACGCAATACGCAGTTACCATCACAGATTTTTGCAGTAACACTAGTTCAGGACTTGCTAATATTGGCATTCAAAGTGTACCTAGGGCTAACGTAACTGGAATTTATGATATTTGTGAAACCGTCGAAACAGGTATTCCTGTGCTGTTGGAAGGCAGCCCTCCTTGGGAAATAGCCTATAGCATAGATGGAATCGAACAAGTTCCTATTGAAAACATTCAATCCAATCCTTTTTATCTAAGTACCCCAACGGAAGGAAATTATGAATTGATAGCCTTTAATGATGCTTTTTGCGAAGGCACTATTATTGGTAGTGCCGAAGTTGGAAGTCCCTTTTTTGTTGAAACAGATATTATTCCTCCATCGTGTTTTAATAGTGCTGATGGCAGTATTTCAATTACCCAATTAGATGCGGTAGCGCCCTTTTCCGTTGAATGGAATATAGAAACGGAAGATGACTTTTTGTTAGAAAATCTTACAGAAGATACGTATACCTTAAACATCGTAGATGGGGATGGCTGTTTTTATGAAGAAATCTTTGATTTGAGTGCTATCTCGGCTAATTTCATTGATTGCTCTTTCATTTATATTCCCAATACGTTTTCACCAAATAATGATGGGGTTAATGATAATTTCTCTATTTTCTTCAATGAAAACAATGCAATAAAAAATATTATTTCTTTACAAATATATAGTCGCTTGGGAGAATTAATATTTGAGCAGGCCAACTTTCTCCCTACTAATGGCATTACTGGCTGGGAAGGGGAGTACCAGGGAAGGCCTTTAGATGCTGGTGTTTATATCTATAAAATAAATTTGGCTTTTGAAGATAGTAGTACATTGCTTATGAGTGGAGATATAACATTAATACGATAAACTAAAATAACTTCGGAAACAACATAGGAACACACTCCATATATCCCTTAAAATTCGGACGGCGTTCCAACATTCTTTTTTCTTTCATTGGTATAGAAATAAAGACAAATAAAAATAGCATGATTCCGACACCAGCAATCGTGTATAATGGTGCAGTGTAAGCCTGTCCAATAATAAATAAGCCTAGCCAAAATAGAATTTCTCCCAGATAATTAGGATTACGGGAGCGAGCCCATAATCCAGTATCCAATAATTTTTCTGTTTTATGTTTTTTAAATCTAAATGCAGCCAATTGGTTATCCGCAAAAAACTCAAATAAGGTGCCGATGATACTGACTGCTACCCCTAAATATAATAGAACAGAAGATTGCAATTCGTTTTGGAAAATATAGAATATCGGCCACATCCCAACGAATACCATAAACGTAGGAAACGCATGAATACCAAAAAAATTAACTAAAGGATATAACTTACCGTTATCCTTGGCTAATTTTATATATCTCCAGTCTTCATGGTGAAATCCAGGCCATGACCGAGTCCAATTAAAAGTCAATCTCCAAGACCAAAAACTAATAACAAAAAATACGACATAGTGATAAAAATCAATATATGCGCCATGTATAATCGCCCATAAAACAACGAAGAAAAAAGGAATCACACTCCAATAGGCATCATAGACAGAACTATTCTTTTTAAGCATAGAAAAGAAAAAACAAACAAAAGTCATCACTATATCGCTTATCAAAAATCGGATAACTTCATTGTCCATAGGCAACATCGACCAAGTAATATATCCCGATAGTCCAATTACAAGATACATCAATAATATTTGAAAGGTATCTGCTTTATTTTGTATCATATTGTGATGCTTTCGTAATTATCTAAGGTTAGCAATCTGTTTTTAAAAAGGTCTTCTTTTATCAACTCTTGACGACTTGGAGAAAATTTGATACGCGCCAATTTTTGTATGAGTCCTTTGGCATGTTTGTCCTCATCATGCGTTGCAATAACATGTTTAGGCAAAAAGGTATTAATAAGTTTTTTAACTCCAGATAAGCCAGGTGATACCGTACCTCCTAAAAAGGAAGGCAATCTATAAAGATTAAATGGAGTAAAAGCCAATTTTATCGGAGGTATATTTTTGAGATACTTAGACCATGTTTCCCGCTCTGCATAACCATGTGTTGCCAATAATATACTTTCCGTTCCATTCTCCAGTACAATCGCATCATATATCGGGTCCATTTTTCTTCGACTCGGTAGATAATGTAATTTTATCTGACCACCGAGTGCATCACTAGAAGACATTTCTAATGTCCATACCTTAGCATCAGGAAGCAGTTTTTTGACTTTCTTTTTTATGGAATCTGGTACAATCAATTTTTTCGGATGTAATTCTATTAAAGTTTCTGGATGATAATGGTCGGGATATTTTTGAGTAATAATCACAAAATCATAAGCTGGTACATCGGTCATGGCGATCGGCGGTGTCCGATGCCATTGAGTATTAAACCAAGAAAAAAAATCTATTTCTACCCCTTTAAGCCAAGGGTCTATTAGGAATGATTTTCCAGCAAAATTGATATGCCAAGAATTATCCATATTAAGTCGCTGTATTTTCATCTAATGAGTTTTGTTTTTATGGATATTGTAAG
>CAYMSC010000518.1:0-4384 GCA_964392805.1 uncultured Saprospiraceae bacterium | reverse complement strand
AATAAACCATAATTTACCTCATCATGATGAGCAATATACTTTTCTAATTGTTTGGTCAATTTTACACTAAATTGCTCATTTAATTTTTTAGCTTCTACAATAAATTTACCATCAATTAAGAAATCAAATCGTTCGTAACGTTTATTACTAGTGTATTCAAAATTGACATCTTTGACAATATCAAAACCAAAGATATGTTCGAATATAGGGACCAAAATGGTACATTCTACCCCTTTTTCGCTTAAGCGATTTACAAGTGTGGATTGTTCGTCTCCTAACTCCGTTTTAACGTATGCTATCCTATCCTTCAAAATTGACAAATTTCTTCGATTCATTGGTGCGTGATTTTATGTAATGTGTTGGAAAAATGTACGACAGGTGAGGTAAGTAGTATCTGTTAAAATTACAATAATATTTTTACTACAAAACGCTAAAAAAGAATTCGGAAGGATTATTAAAAGTAAAGGGAGGTATCTGTTAGCAATTGGTTAAAATAATTTACTTTTTAGCACTAATTTCGGTCGTCAGGAGACGACCAGATAGTCGTACCAAGTCTGGAGACTCAATACATCGGAAATTTGAAATATGTAATTTTGTTCGGTAACTGATATTTCAAGTCTCCAAACTTGGAATCTAAATCTGGTCATCAGGAGGCGAGATAGCCCTATCAATAATTCAACGCTCTATTGACTCAACTCCTTCAATTCCCGCTTTACGGCTGCCATTCGACGTTCTTCCTCAATCACCACAGGGGCGGCTACTCTGGAATCACAATTTGGCATCGAACAACGTTCGCAGGTAGTGTTCACCGTTCGGTGTTTTAAATCTGGGTCGTGCAAGAAATTAAATATACTTCGCAGCTTAGTATTCAAACGGAATCCTACCGTTGCGCTGACACTTTCTTTTGGATTGTGAAAATCTGGTTTGGCTAGAGAAATACAGAGGTATTCGTTTTCAGATTCCCAATATTTTGAAATTTGTAAGTTGACTAATTCTTTAACGCTAGGGTCTAATGCCATATTCATTCTCAATTTTTTTAGAATTTTGATGGCTACCCAACGGTGGCAATAATGCTCATTTAATAAATTGCCGTAAGGATTATGTAAACGACCTAAGTGCAATTCTTGGGTCATTTCAAAAACTTTTAGGTCTTTACTACCGGTCATTCGTTGGAAAAACAATTGTTCGATACCAAAATGATGCGGCAAAATATTTAGTAAGCGTTTGAGTAGGGTCTCTTGCGTAACATCATATTTTTTAATTAAAGCTAAGAATAATTCTGGCCGCCAAGTATTTTTTTGTACGATGGTGCGAATGTCTTGTACTAATGTTTCTTCTTTCATTAATAAGGAGACCGCAAAGTAGGAAGCAAAAAAGTTATTGAGCATTTTTTCAAAAGAAGAAGTCTGTACCATCCTAGTCTCTAACGGTCGAGCTTTAAAGCCCATAAATTGAAAACCTAATTCTCTTGCCAGTAAAAAATTCTTTTGCGCATCTTGTAAGCCTTCGTTAATCATTAGCACTTTGCGCTTTGGTGCATATAAGGAGCGGATATTTTTTAAATTTTCCTTTTTTGGTAAAGTAGTGCTATCTACTTCGATACCATAAATATCTAACAACTTTTTCTCTAAAAATGCTCTGGTATAAGGCAATTTTTTAGGCTCCCCGTGTTTTTCCCTAAACTCGTCTACTGCTTTTTCTAAATCCTCGAAATAATTATTGTGCATATCTTGATAAGCACGCAGAGCTACTTCATAAAACTCATTTTGCGTGATTTGATAATTTTTTCTGATTTGAAAAATAGTACTGATAAACGCATTGACCTTATCTGGTGTATTGGTAAATAATTCAACTAGTTTTTTAGGGCTTATCCCAAATTCATCTAATGGAAAAAGTTTAAAAAAGTTAGAGTTTAATAAATCAATGACCGGCTGTAATTTCTTAGAAGCATTGGTCGAAACCATAAAATCATAATCCACCCCAAAGGCATCCGCTAATACCGTAATCTTGTTTGGCTTGGGATACTTTTTTCCTTTTTCTATATCGCTCAAATAGGATAAAGAGAGTCCTGTCTTGTCTTGTAATTGTTGATAAGATAATCCTGCTTGCTGTCGCAAATAGTGCACTTTAAAACCGAAAATCATCTTTATTATTTGATTATCATCAATCATAAGGAGTATTACTTTTTTTTGAGATTTTTACTGTTTAGCGAAAATTTCGCTAATAAAAATGTTAAAATTTAACTCTATGCAAAAAAATAAAATATTTCTTTCTGCTCCAGTTTTATTCAAAAATATGTTGTTTAACGCTGCAAATTACCATAATTATAGCAAAATAGATGTGTTTTAACAAATAAAATAATGCAAATAGCTATTTTGAAGCTATATGAGAAATAAAATAATTTAGCGAAAATTTCGCTATTTAAGAAAATATGACATAGCTTGTACCTGTATTCAATTATAAATACCAAATTCTAGCTTTTATTTTAAAGATTCTTTTCTGATAAAAGCTAGGGTTGCTGTTAATCTATTTTACATTTTGCCTTAAATTTTAAAATCTATACATTATGACAATGCTTAAAACAAATTTTGAGAAAAAATTCAATATCAATTGTAAAGCAACACACTGGAATTTAGCACCAGAATTATTAGCCGAGGCTTCTATTAAAAATGGTCATGCTGTTTTATCAGACAGAGGTGCTTTAGTGATTGAAACGGGAGAATTTACAGGACGTTCTCCAAAAGACAAATTTGTTGTAAAAGATACGATAACTGAAAATACAGTTGATTGGAATGATATTAATCAACCTATTTCTACGGCTCACTTTAAAGGCTTGTTGAAAAAGATGTTAGCTTTTGCGGAGACGCAAGAATTATACATACAAGATGTTTATGCTTGTGCAGACCCTCGATATAGATTAAATGTAAGAGTAGTGGCGCAATTTCCTTGGAGCTGTCAGTTTGCTCATAATATGTTTCAAAATCCTACTACTGCCGAAATTGACAATTTTGACCCAGAATGGACAATTCTTTGTTTGCCAGAATTTATGGCTGTTCCTACTGAAGATGGCACTCGTCAGCATAATTTTACGATTGTTAATTTCACAGAGAAAATAGTCATTATAGGAGGTAGTGGTTATACAGGTGAAATCAAGAAAAGTATTTTTTCTGTTTTAAACTATACCTTGCCTTTAGAAGAAAATGTTTTGCCGATGCATTGTTCTGCGAATGTTGGAAGGGATGGGGATACTGCCATTTTCTTTGGCTTATCTGGGACTGGAAAAACGACACTTTCTACGGACCCTGAGCGAAAATTAATCGGAGATGATGAGCACGGTTGGGCTAAAGAAGGGGTATTTAATTTTGAAGGTGGCTGCTATGCAAAATGTATTAATCTAAGCGCAGAGAAAGAACCAGAGATTTATAATGCGATTCGACATGGCGCAATTTTAGAAAATATTAAATTCAAAGCAGGTACTCGTACCCCTGATTTTGATAATACAGATATTACTCAAAACACAAGAGTTTCTTACCCAATTCATCACATTGATAATATTATGGCATCATCTAAAGGTGGGAACCCAAAAAATATTTTCTTTTTGACTTGTGATGCTTTTGGAGTACTTCCTCCGATTGCTAAATTAGATAGGGAGCAAGCGATGAAGTATTTCTTATTGGGTTACACTGCGAAGGTAGCGGGCACAGAGGCAGGGGTGGTCGAACCACAAATGACTTTCTCTTCGTGTTTTGGTGCGCCATTTTTACCATTGGCTCCTGCTCATTATGCGAAGATGTTAGGCGAAAAAATGGAGGAACATAATACCAATGTTTGGTTAGTGAATACTGGATGGGTTGGTGGCGCTTATGGTGTCGGTAGCAGAATCAAATTGAGTTATACCAGAGCCTTGATTCAAGCAGTATTAAAAGGCGGTTTAGCGAACTCCCCTTTTAGAGTAGAGACAAATTTTGGTTTAAATATCCCAGTTTTATGTTCTAATGTACCGAATAGTATTCTGGACCCTAAGAATAGTTGGGAAGATAAAGCGGCATATGATGCAACGGCTAAAAAATTATTAACTGCTTTTGAAGAGAATTACCAGCAATATCATGCAGAAGATGTTTTAGAAGCATCAGTAGTTTAAACCAATTTTGAAATCGAAGATTCATAAGCGCAGCGCACTAATGATGAATTTTGAATGAATCTGGACAAAATTCAAAATTAGCCATGAAATGGTAATCCGTTCTCCTTTAATAATCCGTTGTATATAAAAAAAGCATACAAGGGATAATTTAAGGACAACGGGTTTTTTATACACATTATTAAAATAATTAACTGATGTTACGCAAAGAAAAATTAATCAGCACCAAAGGTGCGACATATCATA
>CAYMSC010000517.1:0-4400 GCA_964392805.1 uncultured Saprospiraceae bacterium | reverse complement strand
GATTTAACTGCTTCTTGTCCAGTATAATTTGGTCCTGCTTTATCATCTGCTCCTAGATACTGAAAAGGATTTTCTATTTCATTGGTCCAAGATGAGCTGATGATTTTAGTTCTTTGGTTATAGCCAATTTTGTTTTGCTTAAAAAAATCTAGTATAAGCCGTTTTGATTTTTTGCTCCCTTCAATTTCAATATTATTCAAATCTAAGTTACCTACAAAAAGCCCATCTTCTTTTAAAGACAAAATTGATTTAATCATCAAGGCTAATTTATCTCCTATATAGTGTAGACCATGAACAATGGTTATCAAATCATTTTTGTGTGTAGGATTCCATTGAGCCAGATTCATTTTCTATAAAGTTAAGCGAACACTAACATAAAAATAGCAAAGAAACCTGCGATATGCTTTCTGAATTTAGGAAACCAAATAAGTACGCCAGCAGCTAATTGTAACCCACCGAGTGCTTTCCAAACGATCGGAGAAATATGATTCATCATAGTGCAGGGCGGTTCTAAAAACAATAAAAATTTATCAGCTCCAATCATTAAGAAAAGGAGGCTGCAGATTGCGGTAATTATAGTTTTTAGATTCATCGTTTTGTTTTTTTTTATTGATACTAAAGCCTTCTATCTTTTTCCTCAATCGGCAAGTCATTAATACTAGCATATCTTTTTTTCATTAATCCATGCTCATCAAATTCCCAATTCTCATTTCCGTAGGCTCTAAACCATTTCCCTTCTTTATTTCTGAATTCATATTCAAAGCGAACGGCAATTCTATTTCCCGTAAATCCCCACAATTCTTTTTTTAATTTATAGTCCAGTTCCGTTTCCCATTTGTTTTTTAAAAAAGCTTGAACGGCTGCACGACCATTGATGAATGCTATTCGATTTCGCCATTCTGTATCTTCTGAGTAGGCCATAGATACTTTGATTGGGTCTTTGCTATTCCAGCCATCTTCTGCGGCTTGAACTTTTTGTCGAGCGGTTTCTTCTGTAAACGGTGGTAATGGATATTTCTTTTCCATAATTTTTTATGTTTGGCTTAAAAAAGTTAACACTTTTAAGGTTAATAATAAGATTTTCCTTTTGTTTAAAGGCTAAACATTAAACCATTTGAAAAGCTTTATTGTTCTTCTGGATTTGTCGGTATTTTCAATTCACTCATTTGTCTCATTTTTGATTCCAACAAAAACTTCAACTTCTGCATCTGTTGGATTTTGAGCTTTTTCTCCATAAAGTTCAAAGTCAGCCGCAAAAGCACGATTTAACTTTTGCTGGTTAATCTCTGACCAAGTCTCGAAAACAACTCCTTGGGTTAAATCACCTTTAGTAACAAATTTACCATAGGTGCCTCCCTCAAAAGATTGCCCAACCATTCCATTTGGAATAGCTTCCAATGAATTTACCTTACAACCTAAAATAGTATCGTAGGGTTTGGTGTGGTCTCCTTGGTAGTTGGTGTAAATAGAAAGTACCAGATTATCCATTTTATTAGGAATTTTTTCGGCAATTCCTTCAGCCATAAATTTTTCCCATAGTTGACCTATGTCTTGAGCTGATTGTGCATTTTCGTTCGTAGTGCTTACTGCGATTCCGATTACCTTAAAAGGTTCAATTTTCACTTTTTGCATTGTTATTATTTTTTGATTCAATACAAAAGTAGAAGTAGCTTATGACAAGGGTATGTCAAGGGTATTTTTCCAAGTTTTTCTTTTTTCTTCAAAATACTCCTGAAGCGTTATTTTATGGGGGGCGAAGCAGTCAAATAGGATAATAATCTTTTGAATACAATCTAATCTAAAAGCTCTAAAATCATTTCTCAATCGGCAAAAAGCAATTAAAACCCAATTATCTTGGGTATGAATTAAAGCAAATGGTTCAATTTTTCTTTTTGTTTCTTTGTTTTGGAGAGACAGATAATGTAGGGATACAAGTTGATAATTAGTAATAGCAGATTGTAACTGTATTAGATAATCACTTGTTTTATTAGCTTCTTTGTTAGTTCGTATTTCAATACGCTCACTAAGCAATTCAGTTTTACCTTTTTGGGTATATTTTAAGACGGACTTTATTTTTTCTATCGCATTTTTATACTGGTCAACAAGTGATTTATCTTTATTTTTTGAAATAATGTGTTCGGCTGTAATTAAAGCATTTGCTTCTTGCTCGGAAAACATTATTGGAGGTAATTGATACCCTTCCATTATAGAATATCCTTTTCCTTCTTCTGTTATTATTGGTATCCCAGATTTTTCTAAGGTTCTGATATCTCGATAAATTGTTCTAATACTTACGTTATGTTTTTCAGCAATATCTCTTGCTGTCACAATTCGTTTTGATTGTAATTGCGTTAATATTGCGGTCAATCTTGCAAGTCTTGGTTTATCTTCTGCCATATGATTTTTCTAAATTCCAATAAACTCCAATATCGGATTTAACTCCTTTGTAAATCTTGTTCGAGCGAGACTGTGCCTCATTTGTTCGATTTATCTGCCTCTGGCAGCCATAGATTGGTTCCATTTTTTTTTAATTAATTTCAGCCAGAGGCTGCTTAATGCTTTTCACGAGGCAGAGCCTCGTGCGAACGGGCATGTCCAGTTATACATTTACTGTATCGCCCCAATCAACTCCCTAGTATACGCCGCCGTCGGCCGCTCATAAATAGCCGTCGCATCCCCAATTTCGACCACCTGCCCATCTTTCATCACCATTATACGGTCACTGATAAACTTTACAACGGATAAATCATGGGAAATAAAAATATAAGTCAAATCAAACTGCGCTCTTAAATCAATTAATAGGTTGAGAATTTGGGCTTGGATGGAGACATCTAAAGAAGACACACATTCATCGCAAATCAAAAATTTGGGTTGCAAGGCTAAGGCACGGGCAATACAAATCCGTTGGCGTTGACCGCCCGAAAATTCATGCGGGAAACGCATGAAATGACTCGATTCTAAGCCGACTATTTTTAATAAATCGATAGTTTTTTCTTTATATTGCTTGTCATTTTTCCAAAGGCGGTGGATTTTCATCGGTTCCATAATGGCTAAGCCAATTGGTTGGGTCGGATTGAGCGAACTATAAGGGTCTTGGAAGATGATTTGCATGTCTTTTCGCAAATTTTTCCAAGTGGCATCATCTGCCGCTAACAGATTTTGCTGGTTATAAATAATTTCCCCTGATTGGGCTTTTTCTAAACCTAAAATGGTTCTGCCTAAAGTCGATTTGCCACAGCCTGATTCTCCTACTAAACCAAAAGTCTCGCCCTTAAAAACGTCAAAACTTACGGCATTAACGGCTTTGACATAATCGGTGACTTTGCCAAAGAAATTCTTTTTGGCAGGATACCAAGTAGAGACATTTTTAATGCTCAAAATTGGTTCGGCTGTATATAGCTTAGCCTTCCTATCAGCAATTTCTTGGGCATCTATTAGATAATCACTTGCTTCACCTTTCTCGAAACCTGCTATGGTGGGTAAGCGACTCAAGTGCTGATTTAAAGATGGACGGCAGGCTAATAGACCTTTGGTATAAGGATGTTGGGCATTTTCAAAAATAGCCTTTACCGTTCCTCGTTCTACGATTTCTCCTTTTTTCATCACTAAGACTCGGTCGGCTATAGACCGTATTACGCCCAAATCGTGAGAGATAAAAAGAATGGATAATTGATAGGCTGTTTTTAATTCATTTAATAATTCTAAAATCCCTTTTTGCACCGTGACATCTAAGGCGGTGGTGGGTTCGTCCGCAATCAGTAGGGTAGGGCGACAGGACAATGCCATCGCTATCATAATTCGTTGCTTTTGTCCGCCCGATAATTGGTGCGGATAGGCGGCGAAAATACGTGCTACATCGGGTAATTTTACTTTTTGGAAGAGTTGTAAGACTTCTGCTTTAGCAGCAGCAAAATCCATTTTTTGATGCAATTGTAAGACTTCGGCTACTTGCTTGCCACAGGTCATTACTGGATTGAGCGAGGTCATTGGTTCTTGAAAAATCATGGCTATTTGACTACCTCGAATTTTTTCAATTTGCCCTTTTCGTAGTTGGGTTAAATTGATGGATTGAGTTACCTTTTCGTCCTTCGCCTGCTGTCCTCCGCCAAATAACACTGCTCCATTTGGTACTTCTGCTATGGTTGGTAATAGCTGCATAATGGATAAAGCGGTGATGCTTTTTCCAGAACCCGATTCGCCTACAATGCCTATGGTTTCTCCTTTTTTTAGGGTGAAACTATTTTGATTAACGGCTTTGACGGTACCATTTTCGGTTTGGAAATGGATGGAGAGATTGTTGATTTCTAATAGGTTGTCGCTCAAGGTTTGATTTTTTTGACTAAGCTAGGAGGATAGTCCCACGGATTGAACGGATAGGACTGATTTATACTGATTTTTTT
>CAYMSC010000516.1:0-4402 GCA_964392805.1 uncultured Saprospiraceae bacterium | reverse complement strand
ACTTTTTCTTTTAAATCCGCTAACCATTGTGCATTTTGTTCTGGATAGTTTTCTGCCGCAGAAATTAACCGAGCAATACTGGTCGTATCCTTTTTAGGTACTCGCTTTAATTGTCCATTTAAAGATTCTCCAATTGGATAATCCGATTGTTTTAACAGGTCATTTATCATGCCCTGTAAACCCATTTCTCTTCCATCATCAGGTGAGTAGATTCGAGCAATTCCATATTCGTGGAGCATCTCAATTTCTGTAGGTAAAATCGTTCCACCACCGCCACCAAACAATTTGATATGTCCAGCACCTTTTTCCTTCAATAAATCATAAGCATACTTGAAAAATTCATTATGCCCACCTTGATAAGAAGTAATCGCAATTCCTTGTACATCCTCTTGAATTGCTGCGTTTACGATTTCATGCACAGGTCGATTATGCCCTAAGTGAATCACTTCTGCACCAGACCGTTGGATGATTCGACGCATGATATTTATAGCGGCATCGTGGCCATCAAAAAGAGACCCCGCAGTTAAGATTCTTATTTTATTTTTTGCTTTATATGGTGCAATTTTTTCCATAATCGTTTGATTGTGTGATTAGTGATTTTTTAAAAACTTTTGCGGAGTTTTATATTAGTTAGCCTTGTTGATAGGACTGGATATTGATTTTAATTATTGAATTTATCGTTGATAGTTCTCCCATCTACCCACTCGTGGTTCTCTTGCTTGAGCATCCCGTCCGTTTCACAGTTCACAAACGTTGTTTGCTCATACTGGACTTTCACCCTTCGGGTTCACTCGTTCCTCGTTGCATTCAGTATATATTCCAAAACTTTATGTGACCGTCCTTGCCCATAGCGTGTTCCATAGGCTGAAGACATTGTGGTTACCACCATATCTAATTCTGGGATGATGAAAATCTTATTTCCTCCATTCCCAGAAGCAAAAGTATAGTTGATTTTTCGCCCTTTGATTTCTATTTCTGCGAGGTACCACATATAGCCATATCCATGAGCTCGAGGGTCGGTATGCGAAATATCAAAGCTTTTTTCAAAAGACTTTTTGACAAATGCTTTAGATAGAATTTGTTGGCCATTCCATTGTCCATCATCTAACATCACTTGTCCTAATTTGGCTAAGTCTCTAGGTTCCAAATAGATGTTTCCCATACCGGTATTTCTGCCCTTTGGTGATTTGTGCCAATAGAAATTGGTAATACCAATTGGACCGAATAAATGCTTTCTAGCAAAAGCAGCTAAAGTTTCACCAGAAGTATTTTCCACAATAGCTCCTAATAGAAAGGCGACTACAGAACTATAAGCCCATCGTTCGCCTGTTTTAAAATCCATCGGTAAATCCAAGGCAAATTTTACATAATCTTCCGTATCGGTCATATATCCTTCTGCTCCAGGAGAATCATCTAGGTCATCGTCAGAAGCTAAACCAGAAGACATTACTAGTAAATCTGCTACAGTAATAGCCGATTTTTCTGCACTAGCATTTTTGATAGTTTTGTATTCAGGAAAAAAATCTAGTACCTTATCTGTTGGCTTAAATAGGCCTTTTTCCATAGCTGCACCTGCCAACATAGAAGTAATAGATTTTCCAGCAGACCGAATATCGTGTATATTTGTTCGCCAAAAAGAATTGAAATATTCTTCCATCACCAATTTGCCATCTTTAGTGACCATAATGGCTCTAAAATCTGGATGTGGCGAGCTTCTTATGAAGTCAAAAAAAAGACCTAATGAATCTTCGTTGATACCTACCGATGCAGGATTGGTAATCGCCCATCCATCGTTTAAATCTGGTGCATTATTCCAAGTACTTGGTTTTTGTGCGGAACAAGCAGTTATTAAACTTATCAAAAAAAGGGCTAAAAGATTTATGGTTTTCATAATAACAGGGGCTTGATTATTTAATATCTAATTATTGACAGCCAAAGCTGCTGCTCGTTTTTTAGCTAAATTCTTTTTGTAAAAATCACTAAATAAAGCACGAGAAATAATCAATTTCATAATCTCATTGGTACCACCATAAATACGAGTTACCCGTGCTGCCGCATAACTTCTCGCCACATCATATTCCCAAATAAAGCCATAACCACCGTGTAGTTGTAAACATTCATCTACTACTTTGCTAAACATTTCAGTTGCCTTCAATTTGGAAATAGACCCTTGAACTGCCGTTAGTTTGTGGTCTTTTTGTAAAATGGTACAGTGGTCTATAAAACTTTGATATACTTGTACTTCTGCGGCACAATCAGCTAGTTTGAATTGGGTGTTTTGGAACTCTGCGATTGCTTTTTTAAAGGCTCGTCTTTCTGTGACGTACTGCAAGGTTTTATCTAAAATTCCTTCTGCGCTACCAATTGCCTCGATGCCAATACCTAATCGTTCCCTAGGCAACTCTTGCATCATATATTTAAAACCCATGCCTTCTTCTCCCAATAAATTTTCTTTAGGCACTTTGACATTATCAAAAAATAATTCGCAAGTATCTTGTGCTTTTGAACCGATTTTATCGAACGGTTGCCCCGTCGTAAATCCAGCAAAACTCTTTTCAATTAATAATAAACTAATCCCTTCATTGGGTGTACCCATATTGGTTCGAACCGCACAACAGCAAAATTCACAAACAAATCCATTGGTGATAAACGTCTTTGACCCATTCACCAAATAATGGTCGCCCATGTCCGTAGCAGTGGTTTTCAAAGATTTTAAATCAGACCCAGCACTTGGTTCAGACATACCGATACTTCCAATCCATTCTCCCGTTGCCATTTTAGAAAGAAACTTCTGCTTTTGTGCTGCTGTACCGTATTTATTGATATACGGCGCTACAATATCAGAATGCACCGCAATTCCAAAATCCAATCCTTGATACCGACACCTT
Organism: uncultured Saprospiraceae bacterium; assembly: GCA_964392805.1. Taxonomy (GTDB): domain Bacteria; phylum Bacteroidota; class Bacteroidia; order Chitinophagales; family Saprospiraceae; genus JAFMDF01. The sequence continues at coordinate 1,514 of CAYMSC010000516.1, read as the reverse complement.
TCTAAAACCAAAGCGGCAAAACTAAAATCTAGTCCACCACCGCCGTATTCTGCTGGCATATCCATACAAAGAAATCCTTGCTCTCCCATTTTGCGCCAAAACTCTTTTGGTACCATCTTGTTCTTTTCCCATTCTTCGTAGTGTGGGTGGACTTCTTTTTTGATAAATTCGTCTAATGCTGTTTGTAGCATTTGGTGTTCTTCGGTGTTATAAGCTTGTCTTGGAATAGCGATATTTTGGTACATGGTGATTTTATTTTTTTGTTAATAATAGTCGGTTGGAAAACCCTTGGAGGGTTTCGAAACCCTCCAAGGGTTAATTTACTAAACAGCAGAAACAGTCTCCTTCCCCTCAATAGGCAAATAAGTCTTCCCCTTAATCGCACTTCGAGAAATAACCATTCGCTGAATCTCAGAAGTCCCTTCATATATCTGCGTAATCTTCGCATCTCGCATCAATCGCTCTACATGGTATTCTTTTACAAATCCGTAACCACCATGCACTTGTACTGCTTCAACCGTTACTTCCATTGCCACTTCCGATGCATATAATTTAGCCATTGCAGCAGCCGTCGCATAATCCATACCTTGGTCCTTTAGCCATGCAGCACGATAAACAAGCATTCTTGCCGCTTCAATTTTGGTTTGCATGTCTGCTAATTTAAAGGCAATCGCTTGGTGTTCATTAATCGCTTTTCCAAATGTTTTTCTTTCATGCGAATAGGCGAGTGCTAATTCATAAGCCCCTGCTGCAATACCCAATGCTTGTGCTGCAATTCCGATTCGACCACCATCTAAGGTTTTCATGGCATATTTAAATCCAAAGCCATCTGGCCCAATTCTATTTTCTTTCGGCACTTTTACATCTGCAAACATCACCGAAGACGTATCGGAAGAACGAATCCCCAATTTATCTTCTTTGATACCTGTGGTCACGCCTTCCCAACCTGCTTCTACAATCAGGCAGTTAATCCCCTTATGTCGTTTTTCTGCATCGGTCTGTGCAATCACGATGTAGGTCCCTGCTTTTTTACCATTGGTAATCCAGTTCTTTGTGCCATTTAATAAATAGTAATCACCTTTGTCTTCGGCAGTGGTAGCTTGACTAGTGGCATCACTGCCCGCTCCTGGTTCGGATAAACAGAAAGCACCAATCGTTTTACCAGTTGCTAAATCAGGAATATATTTAGCTTTTTGTGCTTCTGTTCCAAATGCCTCAATCCCATACAGCACCAATGAATTTTGTACCGACATACAAACCGATACGGAATTATCAATTTTAGAAATTTCCTCCATCGCAATGGCATAAGAAACCGTGTCCATCCCAGAACCGCTATATTGTGGGTCGACCATCATCCCCATAAACCCCAATTCGCCCATCGTTTTGATTTGCTCAGTGGCGTGAGTCATGTGGGTATCTCTTTCGATAACGCCCGGTTTACATTCGTTTTGCGCAAAGTCTCTAGCGGCATTGCGAATCATTATTTGTTCTTCTGTTAGTACGAAATTCATATT
>CAYMSC010000515.1:0-4411 GCA_964392805.1 uncultured Saprospiraceae bacterium | reverse complement strand
CCTAGTTTTTTCAATGAATTACACATTACAATTTTGACTTTTCGTTTGCCCTAATTAAAATTAAAAAACACACTGAAAATCAGAAAGTTATAATTTTAAGAATGAGCATTTATTTTCTCCGTGTTCCTAAGTGGTCTTTCAAGTTAATAATGTCGGGTGAAATGTCGCTCGTAACCGCCAATTTTAATTGGCTGGTTCAACTATAAATAGAATCAGCCAAATGAATTTGGCGATTACGAACAACCCGACATTATTAACTGGATTAACCACTAAGGAATAATTTACAATCCAATAATTTAGAACTGTTGATAACTTCCAATTCCAAAATACCAATGAAATTTTAAGATTATATAGTGTTTTTTCTTTTCTCATTTGGTTTTCTCATAGTCCGTTTTACGACCGCCTTCTGTTAGGCGGTCTTTTTTTGTTTATTGCCTTCTGTTGGCTAGCTTTCCATTAACCTTTTGATATAAATTTTCCAATAACGTATTACATTTTATTATCATTGCTTATTTTGTGGCAATAATCTGTAACGCCAAGCTCTGCTTGGTAGTTTTTTTACCAAGCAGAGCTTGGCGCTACAGGAACACATTTAAAAAATAGTTAAATGAATTTATTTCCAGAAATCATTGCTGCGGAAAAAAGAATTAAAGCAAATATTCTAAAAACGCCACTTTATCCCTCTAATTATTTAAGCCAATTATCGGAAGGGCAAGTTTTTTTGAAATTAGAGAATGAACAATATACAGGTTCTTTTAAGGCTAGGGGGGCGTTAAATAAAATATTATCAGCCACACCAGAAGAAGTAGCGACAGGTTTTATTACCGCATCAACGGGGAATCACGCCCAAGGATTTGCTCGTGCCTTATCTATTGCAGGAGCAACAGGGACTATTTTTTTACCAGAGAACGCCTCCCCTGCTAAAGTCGAAGCATTAAAAAGTTATCCTGTTGACTTGGAATTCTATGGACACAATAGTTTAGAAACAGAATTGCATGCTAAAGCAATTGCCGAAAAAAGAGGCTTGATTTGGGTGTCTCCTTATAATGACCCCTTGATTGTCGCAGGCCAAGGGACGATGGGATTGGAAATAAATACACAAGCACCCGATTCGATTGATTATGTATTGGGTTGTATTGGCGGCGGCGGAATGATGGCAGGTGTATCTACGGCGATAAAGAATATAAGTCCTCAGACAACAGTTGTGGGCTGTCTTCCAGAAAAGTCCCCAGAAATGTATTTGAGTGTCAAAGCAGGAAAAGTGGTGTTTATAGATTTTGAAGAGACGCTATCAGATGGTTCGGCAGGCGGATTAGAGGATGGGTCTATTACTTTTCCAATTTGCCAAAAATATGTGGATGAATATACTTTGGTAACAGAAGAAGCAATAGCGGATAGTATTCGTTTAATCGCACAAAAACACCATAAAATTATTGAAGGAGCGGCGGCGGTTGCGGTTGCTAGTTTCCTAAAAGAGCTAGAAAAATACAAAGGAAAAACGGTGGTGATTATTATTTGTGGAGCGAATATCTCTATGAAAAAATTGAAAGAGATTTTGTAAATTAGAAATTTCGTAACGGTTACGGTTGGTTGACTTCAGTCAACCCGAAAGACTATATTATAAAGGAACTACAGGTTGACTGAAGTCAACCAACCAAATGCGTTCCAAAGAAAAAATCACATCCTCTTATGTCTAAGCATAAAAAACCGAAAAAACAGTTGGCAAAGAAAAAAATAAAAGCAACTGGACCATCATTGAGCGATAATTGGCAAACCAATACAAAGCTCCATAAGCTTTTAATTTTTGCTTTTGCTTTTCTACTCTATGCCAATACACTAACACATGATTATACCCAAGATGATGCAATTGTCATTTACGATAATATGTTTACGACAAAAGGATTTAGTGGGATTCCCGGTATTTTAAAGTACGATACTTTTTTTGGTTTTTTTAAAGTAGAGGGTAAAGATAAGTTAGTGGCAGGAGGTCGGTATCGGCCTTTGACCTTAGTCATGTTTGCGGTAGAGTATGCGATTTTTGGAAAAAGCCCATTTATCGGCCATTTAGGCAATGTGCTTTTATATGGCTTATTGGGAATCGTGCTTTATCTCCTATTGCTTAAATTATTTCGAGCCAGAGAAGATATTCCTTTGGCTGCCTTACTTGCTTTAGTAACGACCCTACTGTTCATTGCCCACCCTATTCATACAGAAGTCGTAGCGAATATTAAAGGCAGAGATGAAATTATGACCCTATTAGGAAGTTTAGCGGCCTTATTATTTTCGATAAAAGCCTATCAAGAGAAGAAGTCTTGGTTAAATATAATAGTCGGAATTGTTTTCTTTTTAGGCTTAATGGCTAAAGAAAATGCGATTACTTTTTTAGCGGTTGTGCCACTAACTTATTTTATTTTCACTAAAGCAAAGCTCAATCAGATAGCCATTCAAACCCTGCCTTTTTTCCTTGCGGCAGCTCTTTTTCTATTTATCAGAGGACAAGTACTAGGCGGTAATTTTGGTGGGGAGTTGTCTATGGAATTAATGAATAACCCTTTTTTGACCATAGAAAATGGTCGTTGGGTGCAGCTTAGTTTAGGGGATAAAATGGCGACGATTATTTATACCTTAGGAAAGTATATTCAACTACTAATTTTCCCACATCCTTTGACGCATGATTATTATCCAAGACATGTTGACATTATGTCCTGGGGAAATTGGCAGGTGATTTTGAGTACCTTATTATATCTAGGATTAGGAGTTATCGGCTTAATAGGTTTATTAAAAAAGCGTTTATGGAGTTATGGCATTTTATATTACTTAATAACGCTTTCTGTCGTTTCTAATATAGCTTTTCCTGTTGGAACGAATATGTCTGAACGCTTTTTATTTATGCCTTCTGTGGGTTTTTGTTTATTAGTAGCCTGCATCCTCTTCAAGGGAGGAATTGTCTTGATGCAAAAACAACGGATATTATTAATCATCGGAAGTATTGTTTTATTTTTATTAAGTGCCAAAACCGTCCATAGAAATTTTGCTTGGAAAAATAATTTCACCTTGTTTACAACCGATGTTCAAGTTTCTAAAAATAGTGCAAAATTAAGAAATTCGGCAGGCGGAGAATTATCTGCTGCGGCTATAAAAGAGACCAATGAAACCAAGCGAGCGGCGATGCTACAAGAAGCCATAGGGCATTTAAACGAAGCCATTAAAATTCATCCAACCTACAAAAATGCTTATCTACTATTAGGGAATGCTCATAATTATTTAAAACAATTTGACCAAGCTATTCAAGCTTACGACAAAGCTTTACGGCTTGACCCCAATTATACCGATGCGTTTAATAATCGAGCGATTACCTATCGAGATGGCGGCTTATTTTTTGGACAGCAACAAGGAGATTTAAAAAAGTCTATTGAATACCTGACCGAAGCCCAAAAAGCCTTGCCCAATGATTATGAAACGGTATTTGGACTAGGCGTTGCGCAAGGGATGAGTGGGAATTTGGCGCAAGCAATCGCCTTATTTTCTAGGAGTACGGAGTTACAGCCGAATAGTGCGGGGGCTTGGCGCAACTTGGGGAATGCTTATATGAATGCAGGAGATACGGAGCGAGGACGGGTTGCTTTGGAGAAGGCTGCTGCTTTGGAGTAGTTTTTTTGACGCTGAAGGATGCTGTTTGATTTATGATTTTTTTATGATTTTGTGCTAGGGTGTTCGATGAGCGTGCGGAAAATGGTAGAAGCTAGTAGCTAGTTTTTTTGACGCTGAAGGACGCTGTTTGATTTATGATTTATTATGTTTTTTGTGCTAGGGTGTTCAAAATCTAAGAAGGAAACATAAAAAGTCATAATAGTCAGCATCCTTCAGCGTCAAAAACTGCAAACAAACACGTTTACATTTTCTATTGGCATTATTAAACAAGCCAAAGCAGCAAACATAAAAAAGTCATAATAGTCAGCGTCCCTCAGCGTCAAAAAAACACAGCGTCAAAAAATACCGCTAAAATAAAAATCGGGCTTGTAGGCAACGCCTACAGCCCAGATTTATCAAGACCATGAATATATCCTTGTTAATCGTACACTCGAAAAACATCGAGTATAGTACGCTTCCCAGACAATTGTCTGAGGCAGACGGTTTACCTTCTCAATACCTCTACTTTCTTACTCAATATACCACCGTCCGTTTGCACACTCATTATATATAAGCCTTCTGCTAAATTACTAACTGGAATTGGGAATTGCTTTGTGTCCAAAGGAACAGAACGATAAACTTCTTGTCCAGTTATATTATATAAAGAGATTGCATTTACTGTATAATTAAAGCTATTTAAATGCACATTTAATTGGTCAGATACAGGATTAGGAAAAACAACTAATTGACTTGCCACTAATTCCTCGTTTTCTTTTTGCTC
>CAYMSC010000514.1:0-4420 GCA_964392805.1 uncultured Saprospiraceae bacterium | reverse complement strand
AACTTGGGAAGTCTAGTTGGCTAAAAATCAACCGAATAAGACTTTCTAAGTTTTGAAAACTTCGCAAGTCACTTAGCGCCAAAATCGTTTTTTGCAAAAATTGTCAAAGAACCATCTTTTTGAATGAAAGGTAGGTTTTTCTATAATTGTAGAAAAATTTATCTTTTTCCTATAATTATTTTTTCAAAGCCAGAATCGCTGATAAAAAGCCCAATGAAATTAAATTTTTAATATTTAATAAATTATAATAAAATTGTTTTTTTATTGTTATTTTAAAATTATCTTTTGTAAATTATTAGGACAAAAACATCAATTTGACTTATTTTTTCAAGTATATAATTCTGACTTTTAGGTATTTATAAATTTCATTTTTTTTTTGCCATTTTATCTGGATTTATTGAATCGATTTTTAATTTTAATTAAGTTTACTTTGTTCATTTTTGGCAAAAAAATTGATGTTTAAATATAAAATTCAGGAGTATTTATTGTTCAAATAAATCGCCTTGAAAAAATATCCCTCCTCTTATCATAGACTTTATCATTAATAGTATTGCTATGAAATCAAACACAGATAGAACAGTACCTTGTATAATGTTGGTTGATGATGATAGAGCTACAACTGTGTATCATGAACTTATCATTGAAGAACATGGTTCTGTTCAAAAAATAATTTGCTACAATTGTCCAGAGAAAGCCTTAGAATATTTAACGACTCCTAGTCTTGATACAAAATCCAATCCAGATTTAATTCTTTTAGATATCAATATGCCCAGAATGGATGGGTGGGAATTCGTAGAGGCACTTAGTGCAAACCTTAAAAAAATTATACCGATTATAATGCTTTCTACTACTGCAGATAAAAGAGAATATGAGTTGGTGAAGGAAAACGAATTCTTGTTGGGAATCAAATCCAAACCGCTCACTACCAGAGTTTTGGATGAAATATTTGATATTTATTTTAATGAAAAAATGCGACTTGAAAAAGTATAGTATTTTTCTTGTTAAAGATTACTATTTTATTTAATTACTTATGTAAGCGCTTGGACATAAATAAATTAACCCCTTTTCTAGGCGACACAGTCGCCGAACAATAAGTATAAGTTAATTCTGTCCTTTAACTTACTTACCTTTTTAAGGATTACAAAATGGAAATTCAAATTCAATCGGCTTGGGAACTTTTTATGACTCACTCCGAGTTGCCTATACTGATTTGCCGATTGTCTGATGCTAAGGTAGAAGAAGCGAATCAACATGGATTAGATGCATTTGGCTATTCTCTATCTTTTTTAAAAGCATCTCATTTTTCGGATTTTTTAGTAGATGGTAACCCCAATGAATGGGAAGAGCATAGATTGCAACAAAAAGCGGGCTTAAATCAAAAGTGGGATACAAAGATTGTTTGTAAAAAAAATGTGATTAAATCTGTTGAAGTAAAATTTATAGACTTTCAGGAGGCAGAAGATTTTTGTCTAATTCAAATAAAACATCAGCAATCTGAAAGCCAAGAAATTAGAGAATTAAAAAAGCAACTCTCTTTTTATGAGACGATTTTGATGCAAATGCCCTCGGAATTTGCGGTTTTAAATGCCAAATGGCAATATCTTTTTGTTAATCATAATTCTATCAAAGACCCTGAATTTAGAGAATGGATGATTGGTAAAACGGATTATGATTTTTGTAGATACCGTGGGAAAGATTATAGTATTGCTGAAAGTCGCCATAAACAATACAATGAATTAGCTCGCACAAAGACAAAAAAAGAATGGATAGATGAGCATAAAACAGCAGATGGTGGTATCAAATACATACTGCGGAAATTATACCCTTATTTTATCAATGGAGAATTACAAATGAATTTTGGATTCGGAATTGACATTACAGAACGGATTAACGCAGAAAATGAACGGGAAAAGATTTTGAGAGAAATGACTATTCAGAACGAAGAATTGAAACAATTTGCTCATATTACTTCCCATGATTTGAAAGAACCTTTAAGAACTATATCCAGTTTTACAAATATTCTAAGTCGAAGATATACTGGTAGTTTTGATGAAAAAGGTAATGAATACCTGCAATTTATAGTAGAAAGTGCAGATAGAATGGGAAACCTATTGACTGGACTTCGGTCTTTTGTGTCCGTAGACTTGGATAGAATTGAAGAAAAAATTACTGATATTGACAGTGAAAAAGCAATCGCAGATGCTATAGCAAATTTGAAATTACGAATTGAAGAAACAAACACTAAAATTAGTGTTCCCTCCTTATTTCCATCCGTAAAAGGACATGCTCAATTCTTAACGCAGTTATTTCAAAATTTAATTCTCAATGCGATTAAATTTTGTGAAAGAACACCAGAAATTGTGATTGATTGGTGTGAACTAGACGATTATATCCAATTTTCTATTCAAGACAATGGAATTGGTATTGATGATAAATATAAAGAGCGAATTTTTAAATTATTTAATCGCTTGGACCGAGGTAATTATGAAGGTACTGGTGTTGGTTTAGCTATTTGCAAAAAAGTAGTTCAATTGCACTATGGAAAGATGTGGGTGGAATCTGAGGGCGATTCAGGTAGTACTTTTTTCTTTACAATTAAAAAAGAATATTAACAATTAATAAAAAGCTCCAATCATAATTTAATATTTTTACATTCCTCCCAATTTTAGGAACGCGATAAAAATAAATGGAGATTCTCGTCGGACGATTAGTTAAATAAACGATTCATTTTAAGTGTTTTAGCTAATCGTTCGACTTTAAAGAATCTGCATTTATTTTTATCTTACTACTTAATATCTCCCCCTTCAAAATTGTATTATTTTAAACGGCCTCTTTTAGCTGTTTTAAAGGTCAGTTTTTTAGATATAGCTGTAAAATATCCCCTTTTATATTCCCTCCTTGGTGCCTTTATAGTCAAAGAAAGATAAATTTTAAAAACACTCAATTATTTCAGTTCAATTAAGTTGAAAAAATTGGCTAACAAATCGAACAAATGAATAAGTACATCATCTTAGGTGGGGGAGTAGCTGGTTTGGCTACAGCCATCCAATTATTAAAAGCGGGAAAAAATGTTGAATTATTTGAAAAGAATCCCAAAAATCAAGCACAGGGTCATGCTTTTATTTTAATGCCTAATGGCCTTGCAGCTTTGGATAAGATTGGCGTTAAAGAAGCGGTAACGAAAGCTGCTCATCCAATAAATAATTTTCAATTGCATAATCCTGAAGGCGTACTACAAATCCAACAAGATTTGTCCCGTGCTCTTGGAATAAGAAGAGGGGTACTTGTGGATATACTAACCAAGAATTTACCAGATAATTTTATTCAATACGAAAAGGTCCTTAGCCATTTTGAGGAAGATGGAAGCGGACAAATTAAGAAAGCAGTTTTTACCGATGGTACCAAATGTGAAGGGGATGTATTTATTGGAGCTGATGGTATTTGGTCTAAGGCTAGAAAAGCGGTCTATCCTGATTTTTCCTTGTCTCCTGTTAGGATTAGAGAAATTGTATCGGTTATAAAAGCCCCAGAGTTAGTTAAAGAATTTGAAGGTACTTTCATCAAAGTAATCCGAAAAAGTGGAGGAATGGCAGTAGGTATGCTACCCTGTGATGAACAACACTTAGTTTGGTTTATTCAATATGATAGTCAACATCCTCATTTACTTGATACTCCTTTGACTGAGCAAAAGCGATTCGTTTTTCAATTGACAAGAAATTGGTGTCATCCTGTTTCTAAATTAGTTGAGAAGACCAATTTTCAAAAATCCTACACTTGGCATACTACTGATATGCATCCAATACCTAATTATTATCGAAAAAATTTAGTTTTAATTGGAGATGCAGCACATGTTTTATTGACTTTAACTAGTCAAGGAGTTAGCTCTGCTTTAGAGGACGCTATTTGTCTAACAAAATTAATCAATGAGACAACAGATAAATTTGATGTTTCTATACTTAGAGATTTTTCAAATGTAAGAAAAAATAAAATGGATGAATATTTTCATTTAGGTAGAGATTTGAGAGAACAATTTTTGTTCCCAATGCAAAATATCCAAAAGATGGATATGCCTTTGATTTATACAGAGGCCTAGTGGTCAAATTTATAAGTAGTTGACCATTAAAATGAGGTTATTTTTTCCTAAGGAACGCGATTAAAATAACTTCAGATTCTGTCGAGGAAATAAGGTAGCTAAACGGTTCACTTTAAGTGAGTTATCTTATTTCTTCGACTTAGAAGAATCTGAAGTTATTTTAATCTTACTACTAAGACAAGGCGTGAGGAAGGAAATAAATAAAATTTAATTTTCAATTTTCAATTTCAAACCACCTTCGGCGGGAATTGAAGTTGAAGTTGAAGTTGAGATTGAGATTGAGATTGAGGTTGAAATTTGAAAAATATCGACATTTCAAAATATCGA